>OMUX01000184.1 GCA_900314345.1 uncultured Erysipelotrichaceae bacterium
TGTTTCTGCCGGATTCATGTATTTGAGATATGGATATTCGTCAATAATTACCGTTAAGGATCCGGGGAGCGTATTAAGATATGCAAACAGGTCAATGAAACTATTGAAGACAAACGGTGCCGGAAAAACACCGGCTCTGACGAGCTCCGCAGTAAATGCGTCAATGTTTTCACGCATTGTCCCTTTGAGGCACTCGAAATATACAAAGCGGCCGGCAGATGCATTGACAGCCTGTTTGATCAAAGTGGTTTTACCGATCTTCCGTTTTCCGTAGATCATTACAGCAGTGCTTTTCTTCTGCAGTTCCTTCTGCAGGATTTCGAGTTCTCTTTTTCTTCCTACAAACATAGCGTCCTCAATAATGTTGAATGAATATTCAGTGAATTTGTATTCAGCATTATTAAACACAATATAATGTCCTTTTTCAACAGAAAACCGGAGATTTCTCCCCGGTTCATGGAAATGCTCAGTCCTTGTAATCCTCAGCCATCATGCGGTTGTATGCTTCAACATACTGATCCTTGTCGCCCTGGTTCATGTACACAAAGTGACCCGGCACAACCTCTGTCATGGCCGCTGTCTCATCGTAGTTCTCATGCTTGCTGGCATCATACACCTGCAGCACCTTTGCCTTCTCGATAATCGGATCCGGCATCGGTACCGCATGCAGCAGAGACTGTGTGTAAGGATGCAGCGGTGCACGGAACAGTTCATTGGAAGGTGCAATCTCAACGATCCTTCCGTTATGGATGACGGCAATACGGTCAGCGAAGTAGCGGACAACAGAGAGGTCATGGGCTATGAACATATAGGTCAGCCCGCGTTCCTTCTTGAACTTGTTCATCAGGTTCAATACCTGTGCACGGATACTGACATCCAGTGCGGAGATCGGTTCATCGGCAATGATGAACTCCGGTTCCATGATCATGGCTCTTGCAATACCGACACGCTGTCTTTGTCCGCCTGAGAACTCATGCGGATAACGGGACTTGTGCTCCGGCAGAAGGCCTACGGCAGTCAGTGCATCGTCTACCTTGCGCTCCCTGTCCTCTTCATCCTTGTACAGATGGAAGTTGTACAGACCTTCGGAAACACAGTAGTCAATCGTTGCACGCTCATTCAGGGATGCTGCAGGATCCTGGAAGATCATCTGGATGTTGCGGACAACCTTCTTCTTCTCTTCCTTGGAGATCTTGCCGCTGATGCGGTCTCCCTTATAGGTGATCTCTCCGGCAGAGATGTTGTTCAGACGGATGATGGCTCTTGCAATGGTGGTCTTTCCGGATCCGGATTCACCGACCAGGGCAAATGTTTCACCCTTGTAGATATCGAAGTTTGCATCCGTGACAGCACGGAAGGTATGCTTGCGTCCGTTGTAGAATGTCACGTCAACGTGCTTGACGGAAATCAACGGTTCCTTTTCGTTCTCAACGCTCACCGAAGACACCTCCCTTTCCTGTCAGATCCTGCATTCTCTTGTGCAGGTTCCGGATTTCCTCCGGCGCCTCGACCTTCGGGGCTCTTGGATCAAGAAGCCATGTCTTGGCATAATGTGTATCACTGACCTTGAAGAAAGGCGGTTCTTCTTCATAGTCGATCTTCATTGCATAGTTGGAGCGCGGCGCAAAGGCATCACCCTTGACCTCCTCAAACAGGGACGGAGGTGTACCGCGGATGGCAAAGAGCTCCTTGCCCTTCTCACCAAGCTGCGGCAGGGAGGACAGAAGACCCCAGGTATACGGATGACGGGGATCATAGAAAATCTCGTTGACGCTTCCGTATTCAATGATCTGGCCGGCATACATGACGGCGACAACATCCGCAACGTTGGCAACGACGCCAAGGTCATGGGTAATGTAGATCGTCGTGAATCCATACTCATTGGACAGATCCTTGATGAGCCGGATGATCTGTGCCTGGATTGTCACATCCAGTGCGGTTGTCGGTTCATCGCAGATCAGGATCTTCGGATGGCATGCCAGAGCGATGGCAATGACGATACGCTGACGCATACCGCCGGAATACATGAAGGGATACTCATCAAAGCGCCTTTCCGGCTCCTTGATGCCGACCTTGCCCATCAGCTCGATCGCTTCCTTCTTTGCCTCATCCTTGCTCTTGCCCTGATGCTTGATGATGACTTCGGAAATCTGATCACCGATCGTACGGACCGGATTCAGGGATGTCATAGGATCCTGGAAGACCGTTGCGATCTTCTTGCCGCGGATCTGTTCCCATTCCTCATCAGTCTTGTACTTGGCAATATCCTTGCCTTCAAACCAGATCTCACCGCCGGTGACAGCACCGTTGGCATCGAGCATGCCGGTGAATGTCTTGGTGAAGACGGACTTTCCGGAACCGGACTCACCGACGATGGCAACGACCTTGCCTTCCTCAAAATCCATGGAGATATGGCGGATGGCCTTCAGCACACGGCTTCTGACCTTGAATTCAACCTGCAGATCCTTGACGGACAGGATGATGTTGTTCTTGCTTTCAGTCATACTGTCCTCCTTAGATCATATGCGTGCGCGGATCACTTGCATCTGCGAGTGTCTGGCCGACGATATACAGCGAAATGGAAATCAGAGCGGAAATGGATACCGGGATCCAGAACAGATACGGTGTGGATACCAGGTACGGTGAATAGTCACGGATCATGCGTCCAAGGGACGGGGTATCCTGGCCAAGACCGACTCCCAGATAGGAGAGGAATACTTCATAGGAGATGAAGCTCGGAACGTCTCTGGATACCAGTGTCATGATGACGGATACCAGATACGGCAGGATATTGTGGGTGATGATCTTCCATGTGGAGGTACCAAGGCACTTGGATGCCAGATTGTACTCTCTGTCACGGATGATCATGACCTGGACACGGATGAAGTACGCATTGGAAATCCAGGTTGTGATGGTCAGGGCGAAGATCAGCTGCCACATGCCGGCGCCAAGGGCATACATGAGCACCATGGCAATCAATGTGGTCGGAATGTTTGCCAGGACGTTGTATACCTCGATCATGACGGCATCAACCTTCTTGGAGAAACCCCACCACATGCCGACGATGACACCAAGCACATTGACGATGATCGTGGAGATGAAGGATACGAACAGGGAGTTCCTTGTGCCTGCCCATACAGCATCAAACAGGGAATTTCCCTTGTCATCCGTACCGAACCAGTAAGTGCCGTTCGGTCTGATGTACTTCATTTCCGGCTTGTTGATGTTCGGGGTCTTCATCGGATCATATCCGGAGAACATCGGCTGGAAGATACTCAGCAATACGACTGCCAGAGTGATCAGCAGCATCACGATGGCAAGCTTTGAAGAGAAGAACTTCCTGAAGACGGAACGCCAGTAGGAATACTTCGGCGCTGCGATATGCTCGGAAGCAGTATCATCCGCACGCTGGAAGGTAAAACGATCGTCTCTTTCCATTTCGCTCATCAGTCATTGCCCCCCTTCGCAGTCAGCTGGATACGCGGATCCACCAGTGTCATCAGGATATCACCAAGCAATACTGCAAGGATGGACAGTGCTGTAAACAGGAAGGTCAGCGTGATGATCATGTTGTTGTTCACCTGGTTGATGGCATCCGGCAGCATCTTGCCCATGCCCGGTACGGCGAATGCTGATTCGGTGATGAAGGCACCGGAAATGCACAGGATGACGGAACTCGGAATACCGTTGACCAGCGGAATGATTGCATTCCTGAGGATATGCTTGCGGAAGATTTCCTTCTGAGAGAGACCCTTGGCCTTGGCAAACTTGACATAGTCTGCATTGACCTGGTCAATCATGTATCTTCTTAACCACATCATCAAAGAAGGTGTGGAAAGCAGCGCCAGGATCACAGTCGGCTGAATCCAGGAACGGATATCCCCGAAGCCAAGCTGCGGGAACTTGTCCGGAAGACCCAGAGCAGTGCCGATGGAACGCATGAAGAAGATGAATGCCAGGGAAGGCACGGCAATCAGGATGTTGATGTACGCAATACCCAGTTTGTCACGGAACTTGTCCTTGTGCTGTGCCATGTCAATGCCTGTAGGAATTGCAAATGCATAGGCAAGGATCAGGGAAATAATACCCATGATATAGGACGTATTGACCATGGAAGGAGACTCATACTGAGACTCACAGTCTGCATAGTTGTCCGTGAAGCGCTTGACATCCAGACGGTCCGGCTTGGACTTGTACTTGCAGGATGTCTGGATCAGAGGAGACTCCTCTGTCAGTCCTGTTGCGAACGTCTGTTCCGTGGCCTTCTGTGCGCCCTGTCCGCGGCTGATGACTGTCATGGTCTCAACACCGTAGTTTGTCGGATAGGATGTACCGAAATTCATGCGGAACTTGTTCTGATGCACAAACGGGAAGCTTCCGTCAAAATACAGCTGATACTTGTACGTGCATCCGCTGCACACCAGTGCCGGAGAACCATTGTACGGGTTCTTCTCCCAGTGGTAGCCTCTTTCAAGATCCGGATTGTTCTCATCCTGGATAGCATCCTTGGAATCCATGGCAAACAGCTGGCCGTAATAATGCCCAAGCAGTTCATACCATGCAAAATCCTTGGTCACATACGGATCACCCTTCTTCAGGTAGGAAACCGTATAGCCTTTGGATTCCATATAGGCAATAGCCTCTTCCTGCTCAGCAGAACCATTCTCCTTGCAGGCATTGGCCTTGTCCTCATCTTCGCCATAGACGAAGGAGCACATTTCAGGCTTCTTCTGGAAGTCCAGGTAGCCAAGTTCATCGAACTTGCCCAGTGCGTATAATGTCCTGGTTTCCCCCTTCATCTTCTTGTAGGCCGGATCCTGATCCAGTGCCTTCTCCCTTGGAATCATCGTGAAGATCATGACGATGATAATGGAGACGACCGCAAAGATCGAGACAACCGACTTCAGCAGACGCACAACGATATATCTGAACATAAAAATCCTTTCCCTCAGAACCGGCAGTGCCGCATGATGTATGCATTACTTCCGAAATACAGCTCTGCTATTATAGCACAGCAAGACCCATTCAGAAGCCGTTTTGTTTTCATAGCAGAGATATTTGTACTCACATGAGAGACAGCCGGTTCGTCTGTCTCTGGTCTGAATGCAAAATAAGGCAAAGCCGAAGTTCAGTGAACTTCGGCTTATGCTTTCTGCTTCAGAATTTCACTCAGTTGTTTGTGAGCACGGCAGGTGTTCCGCCAGCCTGGAAGTCTTCGTAAGCTGCATCATAGTCAGCAGTTGTAACGAGGTCTTCCTGGAGCTTCATGCCCTTGTACTTGTACTCGGTCATACCTGTTGTGCTGTAGACTCTGGAGAACGGTACAACGTGGGAAACGCGTACAGTTCTGGACTGCATCTGGCCAGGGATGAAGAAGCACTTGTCAACCAGCTCAGCATCAGCCTTTGCGAATGCCTCATAACGAGCATCGAGGTCATCTGTGATGGCATCAGCTGCACGATAGAGCTCTTCGTACTCAGCCAGACCGACAGCTTCCTTGATGTCATCATCAGAGCCGAATGCTTCATCGTTCTGTGTTGTCAGACCCATGGAAGTCATGTAGTAGCCTGTTGTTGTGGAGTAGATATCAACGCAGGACTTCGGGTCAGCATAGTCAGGAGACCAGCCGGTGAATGTGGAGATATCGTAGTCAGCTCCGGCAGGATCCTGGTTGTAGTAAGCGATGTTCTTGACCGTATCCTCATCTCTCATGACAAGCTCGATGATGATCTGGCCGTCTGTAGCTGTTTCAATGGAATCCTTGAGGGACTGACCCTGGTCGACCAGACGCTTGAAAGTCTCAGTGACCAGCATATCCAGATGAATCGGCTTGTCAGCGGAGATATCCAGACCATCAGCCTTGGCAGCCTCGAGGTATTCCTTAGCCTGATCCGGGTTGTACCAAGGATCCTGGCCATCGGACAGATCGATGTCTGTGCCTGTAGCCTCGTCATATGCCTTCGTAACCAGGTCTGCATATGCAGTACCATCGGATGTACGGACGATTGTGGAAGGGTTGTTGATGTTCTTCATCATGGAATCAGCCAGAACCTTCGGTGCGGAAACCATCAGGTAAGCCTCACGGTTCCATGCAGCACGGATTGCCTTGCGGAAGTTCTCATTCAGCAGTGCTTCATGAGTTCTCTCAGCTTCAGCTGTATCTTCTGCATAGTTTGTGTTTTCGAATGTCTGACGGTTGTAGTTGAAGACGATACCGAATGTAGCAGAGTTCGGCAGAGACTGTGATGTGTAGCCATCATACTTTGCCATGTAATCGTCGAAGTTCTCCCACTGAGCAGACAGCGGAGCAGCTGCGTAGACACCCTGTTCGAAGGAACGGATCTGGGAATACGGATCGGAACCATCATCATAGATACGAGTGATCTTCTTCAGGAAGACATTGTCAGCATCCCAGTAAGCATCGTTCTTGACCAGGACTGTGGAAGACTTGTCATCCTGGGAGAGCAGCAGATAGCCGCCATTATAGAGAATGGAGGTCGGATCTGTTGTACCGTAGGAGCAGGATGTCTTATCCGGAGCACCCAGTGCGCATCCATCACCCTGGGACTCGAGGAACTCTCTGTTGACCGGATAGAGGATTGCATATGTTGTCATGGAAGGGAAGTAAGGAGTCGGAGCTGTGACAGTGTACTGAACAGTCAGATCATCAACTGCCTTGACACCAACCTTGTCCCATGCCTCATCGGAGAAATCTCCGCCTGTGACATACTCGTCATAGCCTTCGATGACACCCTGGAGCAGCCAGGATGTGGAGCTTTCGAACTCAGCAGCGTGACGCAGACCTGCGACGAAGTCGTCAGCCTTGACTGTGTCATACTCTTCACCGGAATCCGTGACCCACTTGACACCATCTCTCAGATGGAATGTGTAAGTCAGGCCGTCGTCGCTGACATCATAGCTTGTTGCCAGGCACGGTGCCAGGTTGCCGTACTTATCGTTTTCGAGCAGACCATCAACGAAGTTTGCGTTGTATTGATGGTCTTCCTCAAGGGCTGTGACAACATAGTCCAGTGTCTGGATCTGATAGGATGTTGCCTCAGTCAGGTTCTCCGTGTCCTGCAGCTTGATGTCGCTTACAGCTGTGTCAGACATGTACACAGCATCAGCGCTCTCTGTAGCCGCGGCGGATGCCTCTCCTGTAGCGGCTGCTGAAGTAGCAGCAGTTGCTGCCTCCGATGAGCTTCCGCAGCCTGCCAGGGCTGCAGCCATCGAAGCGGAGAGAACGAGTGCAGATAACTTCTTTGCGTTCATTTCATTTCCTCCTGAAATTCTTAAATATGGTAACTGAATCGTTTCCGGAAAACAACGTTGATTTTCACAGAACATTCACATTTGCCGCAGATGTTTACTGAATTATTCCACGTTTTTTACATTTTTCTGAAAACGAAAGCGTTTTCAGTTTTCATCTTTCCCGGTAATCTGAGCCCCGGAAAGCAGTGTTACAGAGGGAACCAGCCAGTTTCCATACTGCGTCTGTTCCTTTGACATCCGCATGTTTCCGGCACATTCACGCAGGTTTCCCGATACAGAACCGCCCGTCACAATCCGCACAGTATCCCCGTCATGGAGATAGGCAAGACGGATTTCACCGGCAATCATGCCGGATGCACTGTCAATCTGGAAGTCAGAGAACTCCACAGCTTCAAGATATCTTCCGCTGCGCAGCTCATTCTCACTGGATACTCCTCCACATGCCTCATAATTGCCAGGCATGAAGGAATCCTTGATGCCAAGGTAGCTGCTGTACTTCCTGCTTCCAAGAAACTTCTTCATCACACCGTCTTCAATCAGCACTTCATCCCTGACCGGTGCTCCTTCCGCATCATGTGCCGCATTGCGCGGGCTGTTTTCAAGGCTTCTTCTAGCCTTCAGTGTCAGTCTGTCGCCCTTCACATCAGAAACGACATCCTTGCCCTGTTCAAACTGTGAAATCTTCTGATATTTCATCGAAGCATCCGCATGCGCTGCGAAGTACTTGTAGATCTTCACGCTGTCATCGGTGGAGAAAAGAACAGGAATTTCCTTGCCAAGCATCGGTGTCGGTTCTGCAATCAGTCTGTCCCTTCCATACTGCATGGCCTTGTGAAGACTGTTTCTCAAAGCCTCTGCGTCACAGCTCCCATTCTCATAGCTCCGGTACAGCTCGATCTCATGCTCGCTGTTCCTGGTATTGACGATCACTTCAATCATGCTCCTGGGCCAGATATCTGTGACATCCAGGCCATTGCTGTTCATGAGTCTTCTTTCCACACAGTCCGTGAAGATCTCATACGAGTTGATATCTTCACTGTCTGTTTCCCTGACCTTCTGCATTGCCTGAATAAAATCATGAGCATTCTTCTTTACATCCGGTCTTTCCTGTTCTTCATTGTCTGAAACGTCGTTCAGTTCATAGTAAGGATTCTGTACATAGTGTGCTTCGCTCAGAAGGTGTTCAATGATTTCCCTTGCCTCATCCTCACTGCAGGTCGGCCAGATCTCCTGGCTTGCAGAGCCAAGCATCCTACCGTCTTCACTCTTCCTGTATACTGTCACGTTCAGGTGCCGTGTGTCACGCACACGGTTCTGATCCAGATCATGACGGATGAAATAGAACTCCCAGCCTGCTGTATGGGTATCACACAGCTGCCATGCATCCGCACTGCTTTCCTCCAGCAGTCTCTTCAAAGTTTCCGCATTCATCATCCCAGCACCGCCTTTGCCTTCATGTACGGACCACCGTCCGATACCTTCACGAACTCCTTGTATCCCTTGCCGCAGTATCCGTTTCCGGCAAGTGCACTGTCCTTTGAAATCATGGAGATGCTGCCAAGAAGATCCGGTACATATCCCGTCATGACAATCGGGGATACCACCTTGCCTGTCAGCTTTCCGTCCTTGATCTCATAGCCTCTTGATATGATGCACTGAATACCCCAGTGCTTGGGATCTTCCATGCCTGACTGCATGCCGTCCAGAAGATACCCGTATTCCACCGAAGCAATCATGTCATCCACAGAGCTTGTGCCTGCCTCAAACAATGTATTGGTCATGCGGGCATAGGCCTTGTGTTCATAGTTCTGTCTTCTTCCGTTGCCTGTCGGCTTAACACCCAGTCTTAATGCAGACAGTTCATCACAGACACCGGTCAGAAGAATACCGTTCTTGATCTCAATGGTATCCTGTGCAGGAGTGCCTTCATCATCAAAGGCATAGCTTGCCACCTGTCTGTACGACAGTGCACCTTCATGCATTGTCACAAGATCAGAACCGACACGCTTTCCGATATAGGATCTTCCAAGTGCCCTGTTCTTGACGAACATGTCCATTTCCACACCATGGCCGAATGCTTCATGAGCAATCAGACCAGTAATCTCCGGTGTGGTGATGATGTCATAGGTGCCCGGTACGATCTCACTGCTTCCGATCAGATCATCCGTCTGCTTCAGAAGCTCATCCAGCTTCCCCTCCAGGGCTTCAAAGATCTGCGGCCCGTCCTGTCCGCTGACCGGCACATAGGAAAGATGGGTCCTGCCCTCCTTGAAGGCAATGGCCGCCATCATGCCTTCACTGTAGACATAGCTCTGTCTCATGTCCCTGTTCTTGGTGAAGAAGCACTTGGAGATATGGGTGGACTGCAGGCTGAGCATGATGTCAATCAGCCCTTCCTTCTTTGCCATCCCTGCATCAGACAGTGCCTTGGCCTTTCTGACAAGCTCGCCAAGATCACAATCTTCCGGCAGGTCTGTTGTGTCCATTTCCATGAACAGTGTGCATGCCTTGTCTTCCGGAAGACCGGTACGGTACACGCTGCTCTGTGTTTCCTCCAGCATGGCAAGCTGCTCCTTCAGAACAGACCTTGCCGCATCTGCGGTTTTTTCCGGGTTTGTCGGATCAAATTCATTGAAGGAATATTCGCTGTAGAGACCGTTTTTGCATACACGGATGACGTTTCCTCTTTCCGTGGTCAGTGTATTGTGATCCACGGACTGTGAACGCTGTGATGCAGATACACGGAAACCAAGGGAATCCGTCGAGAGGATGCTGACATAGTCAAAATCCTTCTCCAGCAATGAAACCACTGCCTTGAGGGCAGGAGCGATTTCATTCAGATAAGGTGAAAATATAGCTTTCATCGTTAACTCCTTTCAGTCATGCACCGCCCATTATACAGAAAACAAAAGCCAACCGTGCATATGCACAGTCATCCTTTCATGAACAGTTTGTCTGTTTTGTCACTCAGTGGTCTGCGGTATGGTATAATGCTCTGGCCGTGGAGAAGTACCCAAGTGGTTGAAGGGACTGGTTTCGAAAACCAGCAGACGTGCA
>OMUX01000131.1 GCA_900314345.1 uncultured Erysipelotrichaceae bacterium
ATTCCAGCAGTCCCGTTTATGGTACTCCGTTCACCATTTCGCATACATGGCCTTGCTTTTAAGGGGATGTGAACATGGACGATACGGTCATCGAATTCAAGGATTTCGGCTTCCAGTACTTCTCACAGAAGGAACCGACGCTGCATGACATCAATCTGAAGGTGCACAAGGGTGAAAAAATACTCATTGCCGGACCTTCGGGTTCTGGCAAGAGTACCTTGGGAAACTGCCTCAACGGACTGATTCCCTTTGCCTATAAGGGAGAGATCAAGGGGAGTCTGAAGGTGGATGGCATCGAGACAAAGGATGCCAGCATCTTTCAGCTGTCCCAGCATGTGGGTACTGTCCTGCAGGACAGCGACGGTCAGTTCATCGGTCTCAATGTGGGCGAGGATATTGCATTTGCCCTGGAGAATGACAATGTTCCGCAGGGAGAGATGAAGGAAAGAGTGCACAGGATTGCGGAAATGGTTAACATGGACAGCTTCCTGGCCAACAATCCCCATGAACTTTCCGGCGGACAGAAGCAGCGTGCTTCTCTGGCCGGTGTCATGGTGGGAGATGCCCAGATCCTGCTGTTTGATGAACCTCTGGCTAATCTGGATCCCAAGACTGGCAAGACAGCCATTGAATTGATTGATCAGATTGCCGCAACCGGCAAGACCGTGATCATCATTGAACATCGTGTGGAAGATGTTCTGTGGAGAAAGGTGGACCGGATCGTACTGATTGATGAAGGTACTGTCCTGGCAGATGATACCCCGGACAAGGTGCTTGCCTCGGGCATACTGATGGAACATGGCGTGCGTGAACCACTGTATCTGGCAGCCTGCCGGTATGCGGATGTACCTGTCTCTGAAGCACTGCATCCGGAAAGCGTGGATACCCTGGATATGAAGACCGTATCCCCGTATGTACAGAAATGGTACTCACAGAACTATGTCCGCTCTGTTGCAGAAGAGAAGAAACCGTTACTGACAGTGGACCATATCAGCTACAGCTATGATGGCGTGAGACCTGTTCTGCAGGATGTCAATGTTGTGATCCATGAAGGAGAGATGCTTTCCATTGTCGGAAAAAACGGTGCCGGAAAGACAACGCTGTCCTCCATCATCTGCGGCTTCATCAAGCCGGATGAGGGAAGGATCCTGCTGAACGGTGAGGATCTTTCGAAATATACGATCTCGGAAAGAGCACAGTATGTTGGCATTGTCATGCAGAATCCCAATCAGATGATCTCCAAGACCATGATCTTTGATGAGGTGGCCTTCGGCCTGAGGGTCCGTAAGATGGATGAAGATACGATCAAGCAGAAGGTATACGATGTGCTGAAGGTATGCGGCCTCTATGAGTTCCGCAGCTGGCCGATCAGTGCATTGTCCTTCGGGCAGCGGAAGCGTGTCACGATCGCATCCATCCTGGTTCTGAACCCGAAGATCCTGATCCTGGATGAACCGACTGCCGGTCAGGACTACCGCCATTATTCCGAGATCATGGAGTTCCTGAAGAAACTCAATGAAAACGGCCAGACCATTATCCTGATCACCCATGACATGCATCTGATGCTGGAATACACGGAAAGGGCAGTGGTCATCGCAGATGGCAAGAAAGTGGCAGATGAACCTGCCTACCAGGTACTGTGCGATGATGCTTTGACAGAGAGGGCAAACCTCAAGGAAACATCCCTGTTTGATCTTGCCAAGAAGGCACAGATTGATGATCCGCTGAAGTTCGTTGAATGTTTCATCCATTATGATCGGAGTGTGAGATCTCATGAAGCTTAAGGTATTTTCCTACAGTCAGCTGAATACATTCGTCCACCGGCTTTCCGGTTTTTCCAAGCTGGTATGCTTCCTGCTTCTGACAACAGCCATCATGTTCACCTATGACTACCGTCCGATCCTTCTGATCCTTGCCGTTTCCCTCATCATGATGAAGATCGCAAGGATCCGCTATTCCCAGGTAAAGACCATGTGGATGTATGTGACGATCTTCCTGACCTTCAACTTCATCCTGACGTATCTGTTCGCTCCGGGCTATGGCACGGAGATCTACGGCACAAGGCATGTGCTTGTGGACTGGGGAAGGTATTCCATCACTCAGGAGGAACTGTACTATCT
Source organism: uncultured Erysipelotrichaceae bacterium (assembly GCA_900314345.1). GTDB lineage: Bacteria > Bacillota_I > Bacilli_A > Erysipelotrichales > Erysipelotrichaceae > Bulleidia. The sequence continues at coordinate 2,121 of OMUX01000131.1, forward strand.
TGTTGTCAAGACACTGAAGTATCTTTCCGTCATTCCGCTTGGCATGGTGTTCATTCTCACCACAGACCCGAGTGAGTTTGCCTCTTCCATGAACGGAGTCGGCGTTCCCTACAAGGTATGTACATCCCTCTCTCTGACGCTGCGCTACTTTCCGGATATTGCAAGGGACTACAACACGATCTCGCTGGCCCAGCAGGCTCGTGGAGTGGAGATGTCCGGCAAGGCACCGGTAAAGGAACGCTTCAAGAATGTTTCAGCAATCCTGGTGCCGCTGATCATGAGCACAATGGACCGCATTGACCTGATTGCCAATGCCATGGATTTACGTGGATACGGGAAGTCAAAGAAGCGCACATGGTATGCAAGAAGACCGCTGACGCATTCCGATTATGCTTGCATGATTGTCTGTGCTTTGATTCTGGCCGGCACGATTTACCTGCGCGTGGCCGTCAACCACAGCATGTTCTACAATCCGTTTGTTCACTGAGGGAAGGAAGAAGAATTATGGAACGCAAACCCCTTCTGGTATTCCAGACAGACTTCACCTACAAGGAAGGTGCTGTTGCCGCCATGTATGGCATTGTGAAGAGCGTGGACCGTGATCTTGAGATCATGACGGCTACGCATGACCTGCCGCAGTATGACATGTGGAGCGCATCCTACCGGCTGTATCAGTATGTGCCGTTCTGGCCCAAGGGCACGATCTTTGTCTCCGTGGTTGACCCTGGTGTAGGTACAAGCAGAAAGGCGTGTGTAGCAAAGCTTTCCAGCGGCTATTATGTCGTTACGCCGGACAACGGTGCTTTAACGCATGTCAAGCGTGCCTATGGCATTGATGAAGTGCGTGAGATCGATGAAACGATCAACCGCCTGAAGACAACAGAAGGGACCTCCGTGTTCCATGGCAGAGATCTGTTCGGCTATTGTGCCGCAAGGCTGGCTTCCGGCATCATCAGCTATGAACAGGTAGGGCCGAAGTATCCTGTGGAGGATATTGTTTCTCTTCCGGTGCTGGAGCCGGAATATACCGGCAATGGTGTCAGAGGCATCATTGAAATCGATGATCCCAACTTCGGCAATGCCTGGACCAATATCCCGACTAATGATTTCCTTGCCCATGGCTTCCGCTATTGTTAGACAGTAAAGATTATTGTGAAGAACAAGGGAAAGGTAATCTATGACAAGCCTACAGTGTTCGGAAAGACGTTCGGTGTTGTGAAGAAGGGAGAACCCATCCTTTACAACAACGAGCTCATGAGACTGTCACTGGCCTTGTCACAGGGCAGCTTCATCAAGGAATACGGCATCACCTTCGGCCCGGATGTCACGATTGAAATCACACATTGAATCATCACACCGGTGTAATGCATGCATCGGTGTTTTTCATGTCTTCCATGATGCATGTCTTCCTGTTATGATTGCTCCATCAGATAAAGGAACATGCATCCATGAAAAACCAGAGAACAAAAGGTTTTACCCTGGCTGAACTGCTGATTGTTGTTGCAATCATCGGCGTGCTGGTATGACTGTATGTCTGAGGCTGACAATGACATGAACGGAGACTACTGCGAAGTGGCTACCCAGGAGGATTTCAACAACTGGTAAAGAATTTTACACAGATTTGATTTCTGCTGAATGATGGCTTTGTTATTCTATAAATGTATAGAATAGAAGAATCATTCTTGCAATCGTTGTGTTTGTAATTGGCTGTAGTATAGAGAAGAAGCAATAGAAAATTCCAGTCGTACAAAGCCTGTAATAGAGGAATAATTATGATTTTTCATTATGTAGGAAAATACAATGGCGACGAGAATTCACTTCCCCATAGGGAAATACCGGAAGATGCAGTTCAGGTCAAAGAAATGGAGAATCTGACCATTGCATCTATTTTGGGCAACATCGGACAAACCATTCTGCTTCTGCTGATGTGGAAATGGTTCAACTCCATCAGGATAGGGGATACGGGACTCTTGATCGGAATCATTGCTGCGCTGCTGATTTTTATCCCGCATGAAATGCTGCATGCAGTATGTTTCCAGGGTGATGTTTATCTCTACACAAATCTGAAAAGAGCAATGTGTTTCGTTATTGGAACGGAAGACATGAGTTTTGCTAGGTATTTGTTTATGGGGCTTTGCCCGAATCTAGTATTCGGTATTTTCCCATTTGTTATTTATCTGTTCTTTCCGCATCTGGCGGGAGTTGGTATTTTTGGGGCATTATG
>OMUX01000127.1 GCA_900314345.1 uncultured Erysipelotrichaceae bacterium
CAAGTGCACAGACGGCAATGACCGGGAAGACAGGAAAACTGCTCCTGGATTCCGGCTCTGAAGCAGCCGGGGTTTCCTCTGCCGCTTCTGTTTCTTCTTCAGCAGCTGTTTCCTCCTGGGTTTCTTCCGGGGAAGCTGTGGCTTCCACAGGTGTTTCCTTTGGTGCTTCTGTCTTCTTCGCACTGATCTCCATGCTGAAATGACTGTATGGCGTATCCATGAACTCCGTGCTTCCATCCTCCAGTTTCTTATACGTATTGATGGTCAGGATATTGGTGCCGTCGCTTTCCGTATCTGTGATGAGGGAATAGTCGACATCTTTCTGCAGCTGATAGTCACCGTCAATGATCGTGACATCATCCGGGAAGTTTCCTTCTGCGATCGCTTCCAGATCCAGAGGTTCCATATCGAACTGGAAATAGGAGCCAAGGTCGTTGTACTTGTCTACTTCATACTCGACATCAGCAGGAATCGTCCATGGTTTCTGATCGGCCTTTCTGATCGGAACAATGATCTGCGGTCCGTCAACACCGCCGCCCTCTTCCGAATACTTGTCAATGATCTCCTGTGTGACCTCCAGTTCAGGGGAAATTCCTTCCTCCGCAATCCAGTCGGTATCCAGCTCCCAGCCATCCGGACAGGTCACATTGCTGAAGTTGTCTCCCAGCGAATACGTACCGAGCTCCATACTGCCTCCGAAGTCGGCATACATTGCATTTTCCCAGCCGCCGGACACAACATGTGCTTCCACACTCTTGCCGCTGCTGTCGGTAACGGTCACGGAAGAACCGTCGTGCAGCGTCTTCTCCCAGCCGTCGTCATTCTCGTCAATCACATGGAAGTATATATGCTCATTCCCGAAGTCATCCCTGTAGACAAAGACAACCATAGGCCCGACCATTGTGTCACCATCCGCATGAACTGTCTGTGCCGTTCCGGATGACAGCAGGACTGCTGCACTGACTGCCAGCACCGGAATAACATGTTTTGCAAAAGCTCTTGTTTTCATAAGTCATTTTCCTCCCCCCTGGGAATTCTGATTCAATTCTATCTTCTGCGGAAGGATAAAAAAAGAGTGGCAAGGCTTTGAAACACCATTGCCACACCCCAGGAAGCGTCTTTCATTATGGTTTTCTGTGATTCTCCAGTTTCAGTCCTTGATGCAGATCCGGTTCTTGCCGTTCTGCTTGGCTTCATATAATGCCGCATCAGCGTTCTTCATCATGGCACGCAGCTCCAATTCCGTTTCACAGGTTCCATGAACCACACCGGCAGAGATATGAATGGAAAGGTTCTTGCCAAGAAGACTGACGCTGTTCAGTGTCCTGCGCACAGCAGCATCACTCTGCCTGATCACTTCATCAGATTCATACGGGGCAATAACCATGAACTCATCACCGCCAAACCTGTAGCAGTGATCAAAGCCATAGGCAATCACCAATGTGCTTGCCACACGCTTGAGCACTTCATCGCCCATGTCATGGCCATGGGTATCATTGAATCCCTTGAAGTCGTCAATGTCCATCATCATGACAAATACCGGCTGATTCAGATAACCCTTGAAGTCCTTGCGCAGACCTCTGCGGTTCCGGATGCGCACCAGTTCATCAATCTCTGCATCCTTGGCAAGAAGTGCATTCTTCTCTTCCAGGTTCTTTTCCATGTGCCGGTACAGACTTCCGATCAGCATGACATCCGTGCACAGGCAGATGGCTGTGATGATGCACTTCTCCATGTTCACCTTTGTAAAGGTCTGGAAATCATGGCCGTCAGAGAAGAAGAACAGTGTATAGACCATGACAGCTATGGCACTGCCGATGCCGCTTTCCCTGCCGTTCAGCACGATGCATGCATTCAGCACCTGGAACAGGATCAGGTTGGGGTTCGGAATGTTCAGCACATAGAGAACCACAGCAACACCGATGGTAATGATTACCGACAGGAACACCCTGCCCGGTATGTTTGCTTTCTGTAATGTATTCGTGAAATTCTTGTGATCGCTCATGGGGGAAAGAATACCACGTATTTCCATGCATGCACAACAGGAAAAAACCGGTTTCAGGATTTCTTAGGAATCCTTCCGCCGGCCATCTTCACTGGATCTTCCCGCCGTTATTCAGCGTAAGTGTTTCTTCCGTAATGCTCATTTCACATTCCTCCCCATTTCATATGCTTCACTGAGCTTTGCATTTCCTGCAATTTCACCAGGATCATTCACGCCGCCGCAGAACACCGTTCCTTTCAGTTCTGCCTTTTCAAAGCAGTCAATCCATCCCTGCAGTCCTGCAATGGCTCTTTTTGGTGTTTCCGGATCCTCTTCCGCTGCACTTGTAAGAAAGTAGATATCACGGAATCTGCAGTCTTTGGGATACATCGGATTGAGACGGTCAATGAGTGTCTTCATCTGACCAGGCATCTCGTAGTAGTAGATGGGCGTTGCCCATACAACAACATCCGCATTGACAACCTGCTTCTCAATCTCCACGGCATCATCCTTGATGACGCAGGTGCCTGTCTTCTGACATGCAAGGCATCCCAGACAGAAGGCAATCTTCTTGCCTCTCAAGGAAATATATGTGACGTTGTCTCCGCTTTCCTCAGCACCTTTTGCAAAGGCTCCTGCAAGGGCATCGGAGTTGCTGCTGACACGGTTGCTTGCGGAGATGATGACGACATTCTTTGCCATATGCAGTATTCCTTCTCTTTCCATGCTCATGTTAACCGTGAATTCTGTATCGGTCTAATTGTGTGTGCATGCTCTGTTATGCATGATCTGCATATCACTTCAGTGTCAGAACCTGCTGTCTTCGCTGCCTGATAGTGCAGATTTCAGTGTTTCAAGATCATCATATGCAATTGTTCCGATCCTGGTATAGCTCCATGTATTGGACGCATGGAACATGACAAGCTTGTCATTGTCATACAACATGATATCCCCTGGCTGTGTGGTGATCTGTTCATCGTCAGACGGCAGATCTTCACCCAGGTACACGACCTTCTCAAAGCCTCCGTAGTTCTCACAGGAACATGTCAGATGTCCCTGTTCCAGCAGCTGCCGCAGTGTCAAACATCAGGCTTTTCGTTCATACTTATCTGTAATTGGTGTTTCATGCCGGTTTCCTGTTTCAGGTGTCCTGTTCTTCATGAAAATGATAGAATAGCTGACGTGACAGAAACAAAGAAGAAAAGAAACAGTGAAATCGACATGATCCACGGACCGCTGCTGCCGGCAATCCTGAAGTTTGCAATCCCGGTCATGTTATCGGCATTATTGCAGATTGCCTTCAATGCGGCAGATACCATTGTGGTCGGAAAGTTCTCCGGCCAGCAGGCACTGGCTGCTGTGGGTGCCACCGGTGCCATCATCAATATGGCTGTCTCCCTGTTCATCGGCATCTCCATGGGCGCCAATATCGTCATTGCCACACAGATCGGATCCGGGAGAAAGGAACGGATCCATGACTCCGTTCATACCAGCTATTTTCTGGCCATTGCGGGCGGTATCATCCTGACACTGGTCGGATACTTCATTGCCCCGCTGTTGTTAAAGGCAATCAAAACACCGGAGGACATCCTGGATCTTGCAAGCCTGTATACCCGTATCTACTTCCTCGGTTCCATTCCTTTGCTTGTCTATGACTTCGGCTCAGCCATCTTAAGAGCCAAGGGTGATACGGTCAGGCCGACCATCTACATGACCATATCCGGCATTCTGAACATCATCCTGAATCTCTATACCGTCATTGTGCTGAAGATGTCCGTTGCCGGTGTTGCCATCGCAACGGTTGTCTCACAGACCCTCTCGGCAATCCTTGTCACCATTGCCCTGTGCAGGGACAGCAGTGATATCCATCTCGATCTGCGGAAGATCCGTCTGGATTCTTCCTTGTCTTCACAAATCCTGAGGATCGGCATCCCTGCCGGTCTTCAGTCCATGATGTGGGCCTTATCCAACATTGCCATCCAGTCCAGTCTCAATACCTATGGCTCCGTCATCGTTGCAGGCAACAGCGCCGGACAGAACATTGAAAGCTTTGTCTATATTTCCATGCAGGGCTTCAACCAGGCATGCATCACATTCATCTCCCAGAACTATGGGGCAAGGGACAGGAAGAGAATCCGGCAGGTATTCAATATCACCTTGTTATTGAATATCGCGGTTGCCTTCCTTGCCGGTCTTGTCATCAACATGAACGGAGACCTGTTCATGTCCTTCTATACCAACGATCCGGAAGTTATCGACGCTGCGTCATGGCGTCTGAAGTATGTGGTGTTCTGGCTGTTCCTGAATGCCGCACTGGATATCCCGGCATCCGCCATGCGCGGTGTCGGGGTTGCCAACCTTCCTACCGTGATCATGGTCGGCGGGATTGTTGGTGTCAGAATTGCCTACATCGCCACAGTCTGGAATGCAATGCCGACGCTTCCTGTGCTCTATCTCTGCTTCCCGGTATCCTGGACCATCACCTGCATTCTGATGTTCGCGTCCTGGTACAGGACTTACAGAAAACTCACGATCTGAAAAAAGGCACGTCTTCATGACAAGCTGTACCTTTTTCAGTTCACTGGTTCAAACCGGTATCCAGGGGCATGGCATACCGGGCAGGCCTCCGGAGGATTATCTCCTTCATAGATATACCCGCATACCGGACACTTCCACTTCTTTCCTTCATGGGTCTCTGCTTCATTGTCTTCAGAATCATCTCCGTATACGGAAAGAAGATCTTCTGTAATCCCTGCATCGATCTTGCCGTCCTTTGCCATACTGCGCATGATCGAAGCAGCCTTGGCATGGGAGAGTCCTTCCTTGTAAGGACGCTTCTCTGTCAGTGCCTGGTAGATGTCTATGCATCCCATCAGCCTGTCTTCCATGGAAAGATCCTCTGCCTTGAGTCCTTCACAGTATCCTGTACCGTCAAGCTTCTCATGATGTCTGCTTGCCCAGTGATCCACATCCTTAAGACCCGGGATCCTGGAAAGGATCGTATGGGTCCATGCGGCATGGTCCTGCATCTTCGTGAATTCCTCTGAGGTCAGGCGGTCCGGCTTTTCCAGGATATCGTTGTCCACAAACATCTTGCCGATATCATGCAGTGCACCGGCAAGATAGTATCTTGTTGTCTTTTCTTCATCAAAGCCATAGAACCTTGCCATCTTTTCTGCTTTTGCGGCTACACCCATGGAGTGATCCTTGGTGAAGCTGGACTTATAGTCGACAAGCCTTGCGAAGAAATCGGCAATGCTGTGAATCTCTGCATCGCTGAACTCACGCACCTGGGAATGCAGACCTTCCCTCAGCAAAGCTTCCGCACCTCTTGTCTGCATGTCATGGAAGGCTTCTTCATTCAGGCTTCTTTCAAACAGATCCACCGTATCTTCACAGAACCACTTTCCCTTCATCTGCTGTACAAAGGAAAGCACCATGTCATACTTCTCCGGATCCCTGATATCACAGCAGACATCCACCGTATCCGCCAGATGAATGAGCCTTGAGCCTAATGGTGTATCTTCCGCCTTCATTTTGAGAAGGCCTGTGCCGTCTGCGTTTTCATGGTGGTAGAGAATGACATTGTTTATATTGCTTTCAAAAGGCAGAAGCTCTACTGCTTCTTCCCCAAGGATGCAATGCTCTGCACCATTGCCTGTTTCCGCCTTCATGAGAAGACGGTTCAAAGAATCATTCTTCCCCTTCTTCTTTTCCGCATACTGCCGGTAGTACGGGGCAAGGCCATTGTCATGCAGTAAGGCAAGGAGTGTGATATCCGTTGTAAGTGTTTCATCGGCTCCATATGCCTGCATCATCTTCATGGTCATCCAGGCAACACGTTCTCCATGTCCTGTTGCTCTTCCAAGGAACTCCACTTCCAGGGCATCCAGTGCAGAGGACATGCCAAAGAGAAACTCTGTGAGATCAAGCTTCATGATTCACGTCTCCATTCAGCTGTGCAAGAACTGCAGGCAGTTCTGCCGGCGCATGGATCACACCAGCCGGGTGATCTGCAGTACCGAATCCATAGGCCGCATGAATGAAGGCAATGCCTGCATCATCCGCCGCCTTTTCATCCATGGCAGTATCTCCGATATACACAGCATCACTTTTGGCAATGTGATTCCGCTTTAACAGCAGTTCAATACTGCCGCTTTTGGGAAGGAATGTCCTGCCGAAGCATTCCGTGTCTTCAATACATTCCGCAAGATCCTTGTTACCGGCAAGCATCGCTTCCAGATACCCGTCCTGGCAGTTGGACACAATGCAGCAGTGATATCCATCATTCTTCAGTTTCTTCAACGTATCTGTCAGGCCTGCATAGAACATGCCTGGATGGTCTGCCAGGTAAGCATTCTCATACGCCATGCAGTCCTGCATGACCTGTTTCTTTTCTTCCTCAGAAAGTGCAGGAAAGAATGTATCCGCAATCTCCGTCATGGTCTTTCCCATGACGGCATACATGTCTTCCTTGGTAAAACGGAACGGAAGCTTGTCAGAGTATTTCTTTTCCAGGACTTCACTCCAGGAGTCAGCCACAGGCTGTGCACTGTCCCAGATCGTGCCGTCCGCATCAAATATCAGGTTTTTCATCGCAGTGCTTATTGTACCGTATCAAAGCAGAAAGAGCTTCATCTATTTCAGTCTTTCAGAGCAGTCAGTGGAACAACGTATACGCCATCCGGTCTTGTGTATGCTGCATTACTCATGCCGCAGATGACACAGAGAAAAGAAGGAGGCACCGCATGAGGATCTTTCTGGAAATCTTCACGAAGGCTGATCAATCCGCTCGCTGCCCCATCAATCTGATTTGCGCCAAGTTTGATTTCGAAAGCACCCCAGCGTCCGTCAGCGTATTCTATGACCGCATCGATCTCTTTGTTCGAATAGTCCTGATAATGATAAAGTTTTGCTCCGATTGCATCTGCATATACAGCAAGATCGTGTTCACACAATGCTTCAAACAGAAATCCGAATGTTTTCAAATCACCAATCAGTGAATCTTCCGTTGCTCCAAGCAATGCAGCGGCAATGGACGGATCTGCGAAATGGTGTTTGGCTGATTGCTTGATTCTGACAGAAGACCTGATATTCGCGGAAAAAGGAGGCTGATCATTCAGCACAAACAATCTGTTCAAGGCACCCAGATAATCCGCAATCGTTTCTTCGTCAAGACCGCGTCCATCAGCATTTTCCATGTCACGTTTCAACAGTTTCATCGTGGCGGTAGTT
>OMUX01000125.1 GCA_900314345.1 uncultured Erysipelotrichaceae bacterium
CACGGTGCCCCGTAAAGAAGCACTGGCATAGTGTTCACTTCTGTCCAGAACCGTCCACTTGTTCTCCTTGAGGTCGTTGATCTTCGCTAATGCATCATCCAGTTCAGCCTTTGCATCGGCGAGCTTCTTCTCTGCCTTCTCTGTTTCTTCGGCAAGCTCCTTCTTTCCCTCATCCAGTTCCTTCTGACCGTCTTTCAGCTTCTGTGCATTCTCATCAATTTCAGACTGGGCATCATCGATCTTTGCCTGTGCATCATTGATCTGATCGTAGTATTCCTGTCTTCCGATGTTGAGCTGTGTCTGTCCTTTTTCCAGTTCCGCATTGCCTTCAGCAATGGCCTGTGCACCTCCTGCAAGACCGTCAATGATCTGCTGTTTCTGTCCGTTCAGCTCATTGATCTTTGCATCAATGGCGGCCTTGAGATCACCGGTATTGTTCTGTTTCGTAAGGTTCAGCTGTGCAAGGGAATCCTCAGTCATCTGCCCGATCTGCACCAGTGCAGACAATGGTGTGCTGTCCGGCAGGGTGATGTTCTGCAGCTGTTCTGCTGTCAGTTTCAGCTGTGTGCTTTGTGCAGACAATGCCGCAGTGAAGACAGGCACTGTGGTTTCCTCTGGTTTCATACCGTACTGGCTCAGCAGTGCATTGATTTGCGCTTCGGACGTCTCATCAAACAGACCTGTGCCAAACAGTTCTGTCATGGTGACTGTATTGTTTTCTTCTTCTGCATCCCTGAGTACTGTGCTCAATGCTGTCAGGTATCCTGCCTTCTGGTTCATGACAGTGATGAGTTCCGCAACGGTATTGTCCGCAGTCAGGCCCACTGCCGTGATGCTTTCCTCTGTCACACCGGAGCCTTCCTGTGCAGTCAGTGCTGACAATGGTGTATCAGCGGTTAACATCTGACCATCAACCATGGCCTGCAGATTCTGTGCAGATCCTGACAGCTGCTGTGCAAGGGCAAGGGCTTCTGTCTTTGTCATGGTGAGCATGTCATTAAGACTGGATGCCAGTGCATCCAGATTCTGCGCACTGGCATTGAGTGCATCCACGGCATCCTGCAGGGTGGCATCTTCCTTGAGGGATAACTGTGTAATCAACGCCTGCATGTTTTCATCCGACTGTGCCAGCATCATCACCGGTGTGCTCAACGGAAGCACTGTATCGGACAGAGCTTCCTTCTGTGTGTTCAGCTGTGCAATGCCTTCATCAATCTGTGTGATATAGCCGGAATACTTTGCCTTGTTTTCTTCATATTCCTTTACGCCCGCCTCGAGCTGCTTCCTTCCGTTAATGAGCTTTGCCTCTGCCACATCCAGGGAGTTCTTTCCCTCTTCCGCTTTTTCAGCTAACTGCTGTCTTGCATCATTCAGTTCGCTGATGCCGTTGTTCAGCTCTGCATAGCCGTCATTGATTTCATCCTGGGAATCATCAAGCTTCTGCTGTGCCTCTGCTGTTTTATCTTCCAGTTCCTGTACACCATCCTGGTATTCCTGCAGTCCGTCATTGTATTCCTGCATGGCATCATCCTTGATGCGCTGCAGTCTTGCCGGCGCTTCCGTTTCACCCAGTGTTTCGATTTCTTCCCTGACCTTTGCGTCATAGTCCTTGTAGGCATCGGCATAGCTGTTGTATGACTTTCCGTCCTTGATCAGGATGTTCATTTCCGTATCCTGTTCCAGGGAAAAGGCAGACTCCGGAATATAGAAGAAGGTATTGATGTTCTGGTTGCTCAGGGTGCTTGTTTCCTTTGCGTCGTTAAGGTACAGCGGTGTTTCCACAAGACCGACAATGGTCACCGTATCCACATGCAGATAATCAGAAAGATCATCCTCCGGGCGCTTCAGTGTGACTGTTGAACCAAGTGAAAACACATTGGCTGAAAGATCAATGCCTTTCTCAGCCAGCACTTCATGGTCATTTTCAGGAAGTCTTCCTTCCTTCAGGATGAACTGATTAATGGTGTAGTCAGGATTCCATGCATGAATGCGTACGATACGGGAGACGCCTTCCCCCTCTGCCTGCACGTCCACGAACTTCGTCGTTTCAACGGCGGTGACATCTTCGATGTTATTCACAGCCTGTACATCTTCCTCATCAAAGCCATAATCGGCATAAACGGTGATATCCTTCATGTTTGTATCATCTGCGTATCTGTCTGCGTTATAAGCCAGCAGATCAGAGGAAGAGGAAACACCGACAAAGAATGCCATGCCCAGTGCAACGATCGCAGACAGCGAAAAGAACCGGCTCTTTGTCGTCCGGATCAGTTTTCGTGTGATTTTCGAGATCGTCGGCTTCCTCATGGCTTACCACTCGATGGTATCGATGTCCTGCGGATGCTCGTTGACGGTATAAGACTCGATCCTGCCGCTTTTGACATGGAAGACCTTGTCTCCCATGGGACACAGCGCCAGGTTGTGGGTGATGATGATCACGGTCATATGGGTCTTCCGGCAGGTGTTCTGCAGAAGCTTGAGGATCTGTTTGCCTGTGACATAGTCCAGCGCACCGGTCGGTTCATCACAAAGCAGCAGCTTGGGATTCTTGGCCAGGGCTCTTGCAATGGCAACTCTCTGCTGTTCCCCGCCGGAAAGCTGGCTTGGAAAGTTGTTCATCCTCTCCCCTAATCCGACTTCTCTGAGTGTTTCTTCCGGATTCAGCGGGTTCCTGCAGATATCAACAGCCAGTTCCACATTCTCCAGAGCAGTCAGGTTCTGCACGAGGTTGTAGAACTGAAAGACAAAGCCGATGTCATAGCGCCGGTAGTCCGTGAGCTGGCGTTCGTTCATTTTGTCTACCCGTGTATTGTCAACAAGGATCCTTCCTGAAGTTGCGGTATCCATGCCGCCAAGGATATTCAGGATGGTCGTCTTGCCGGCACCGGAAGCACCGGCAATAACAG
>OMUX01000124.1 GCA_900314345.1 uncultured Erysipelotrichaceae bacterium
GTCTGTCAGGTCATCGGCAGGCACATAGATGCACTGCACGGATGTAATGGAGCCCTTGTCTGTAGAGGTAATGCGCTCCTGCAGCTTGCCCATTTCCGTTGCCAGGGTCGGCTGGTAGCCTACGGCACTCGGCATACGGCCAAGCAATGCGGAGACTTCAGAGCCTGCCTGTGTGAAACGGTAGATGTTGTCAATGAACAGCAGCACATCCTGATGTTCCTCATCGCGGAAGTACTCTGCTGTAGTCAGTGCAGAGAGGGCAACTCTCATTCTGGCACCAGGGGACTCATTCATCTGTCCGTAGTAGAGCACGGTGTTGTTGAGGACGCCGGTGTTCTTCATCTCATAGTACATGTCGTTGCCTTCACGGGTGCGTTCACCGACACCTGCGACAACAGACCTGCCGCCATGTTCAATGGCAATGTTGTGAATCAGTTCCTGCATCAATACAGTCTTGCCGACACCGGCACCACCGAACAGACCGATCTTTCCGCCCTTGGTATACGGGCAGAGCAGGTCAATGACCTTGATGCCTGTTTCCAGGATCTCGGACTGTGTCTGCTGCTGGGTGAAGCTTGGCGCATCCCTGTGAATCGGAAGCTTCTTCACTGCCTTGACTTCTCCAAGCCCGTCAATCGGCTGGCCGAGGACATTGAACATTCTGCCAAGTACATCGTCTCCGACCGGTACTTCAATCGGGTTTCCGGTATCCACAGCATCCATGCCTCTTGCAAGACCATCGGTGGAAGACATGGCAATGCAGCGAATGATGTCATCACCGATGTGCTGGGCAGCTTCAACAACCATCTTCTGGCCGTTGTTGTTGATCTCAATGGCATTCTGGATTGCCGGCAGGTTTTCCGGAGCGAAGCGGATATCCACGACCGGTCCGATTACCTGTACAATTTTTCCTGTTTCGTTCATACAGCCTCCTTTATACGGCACTGGATCCGTTGATCACTTCGGTGATCTCCTGCGTGATCGCAGCCTGTCTAGCCTTGTTGTATTCAAGCAGCAGCTGTGCACTGAGATCGTCGGCATTGTCCGTTGCGGTCTTCATGGCAACTCTTCTGCTTCCCTGTTCCGAAGTTGTTGTCTCAAGCCAATGGGAATACGCCACATCCTCGATCATCATCGGAATCAGATCATCCAGGATGGTTTCCGGATCCGGTTCAAACAGTGTTTCCACATGTTCACCCGGTTTTTCCTCTGTCTTCTTCTGCTGGTAGTTTTCCATGTTAACGGGAAGCAGCTGGTCAATGACCGGTTCAAACTTCATCGTGTTGACAAACTTCGTGTACAGAACCTGGATCGCACCGACTTCATCCTTGAGATAGAGTTCTTCCCCCATCCTCATGTAGTCCTTCAGTTTCAGGAACTCCAGCTTGTCTGAAGATACCGGTTCCTTGTTGACCAGCTGATAGCCAAGCTCTTCCATCTGGTGGTACAGGCTGGTGCCGATCAGGACAACGGGATCTTCCGGCTTCAGATTCTCCTTCACCATCCGTAGGGTATTCTGGTTGTAGGAACCGCATAATCCAAGATCACTGCAGAATACGATCGTCATCTTCTTCTCTGACTTCCTTGGCTTGAGGTAGACCTGATCCAGATTCGGATTGGAGGAGATGATCTCATCCACGGTCTCATGGAGCTTTGAAGCATAGGAACGGTTGTCTTCCATGCGGCTTCTCTGGCGGAACAGCTTGGCATTGGCAATCATTTCCATTGCCTTGGTGATCTTGCGGGTGCTGTTGACCGATTTGATGCGGCTGCGCAGAGCCTGCTTGGACTGTGCCATATCAGTTCACTCCTTTGACCAGGGTGAACTGTTCCTGAACCTCTTTCATTGCGGCATGAAGCTTTCCTTCCAGTTCCTCGCTGATGACACCCTTGTCTTCAATCTCCTGAACAAGGTCTGCGTGGTTTTCATGGAAGTATGTGTGCATGCGCTTTTCAAACTCACGGACATCCTCCGTCTTCACGGCATCAAGATATCCATTCTTTCCGGCAAACAGGGAAAGCACCTGGTCTGCCATGGACATCGGCTGATACTGCGGCTGTTTGAGGAGTTCCGTTAATCTTGCACCACGGTCGATGACCTTCTTGGTTGCGGCATCGAGATCCGAACCGAACTGGGCAAAGCTCAGCATTTCATGGTACTGGGCAAGCTCCAGCTTCAATGAAGAACTGACCTTCTTCATGGCCTTTGTCTGTGCAGAGGAACCGACACGGGAAACGGAAAGTCCGGAATCCACAGCCGGACGTACACCGGAGGCAAACAGATCTGTCTGCAGGAAGATCTGTCCGTCAGTGATGGAAATGACGTTGGTCGGAATATAGGCAGAGATATCACCTGCCTGTGTCTCAACAATCGGCAGTGCGGTCAATGAACCTCCGCCCAATGCATCAGAAAGCTTCGCTGCTCTTTCCAGCAGTCTGCTGTGCAGATAGAAGACATCGCCAGGATATGCTTCTCTTCCCGGAGGACGCTTGAGCAGCAGGGATACGGTACGGTAGGCAACAGCATGCTTGGAAAGATCATCATAGATGATCAATACATCCCTGCCGTTTTCCATCCACTCTTCACCCATGGCACAGCCTGCATACGGTGCAATGTACTGCATCGGGGCAGATTCAGAAGCACCGGCATTGACCACCACGGTGTATTCCATGGCATCATGTTCACGCAGCTTTTGTACCAGTCTTGCGACAGTGCTCTCCTTCTGGCCGATGGCTACATAGATGCAAAGCACATTCTTGCCCTTCTGGTTGATGATGGCATCGATGGCAATGGCGGTCTTTCCTGTCTCACGGTCGCCGATGATCAGCTCACGCTGGCCTTTGCCGATCGGAATCATGGAGTCGATGATCTTGAGACCTGTCATCAATGGCTGGTTGACAGACTGTCTTGCCATGACACCAGGCGCGACTCTTTCAATCGGTCTTGTCTTTGTGCTTGCGATGGGTCCCTTCTCATCAATCGGAGCACCCAGTGCATTCACGACTCTTCCCAGCAATGCATCACCGACCGGTACTTCGATGATCTTTCCGGTACGGCGTACTTCATCGCCTTCCTTGATCGCATTGTCTCCGCCCAGCAGGACGACACCGATGTGGTCTTCCTCCAGGTTCATGACCATGCCCATGACGCCATGCGGGAATTCCAGCAGTTCGGAGGACATGGCCTTGTCAATGCCCTGAACATTGGCAATACCGTCTCCGACACTGATGACATAGCCGACATCATCAGAATGGATCTTCTGATCGTAATTCCTGATCTGTTCACGGATCAGGGAACTGATCTCTTCCGGTCTGATCTGTTTCATGCAGGTTCTCCTTTCAAAAGCTGATCGCGCATGTTGTCAATCCTTGTCTTCATCGTGACATCGGTGACATTGTTTCCAACGGTCACCTTAATGCCGGCAATGAGTCTTGGATCAACATGATTGCGCAGATGAATCGTCTTTCCTGTCTTCTTCTCAAGCGCTGTTTTAATGCGTTCCATCTCTTCCTCTGGAAGCGGTCTTGCGGAAGAGACGACAGCAGGCTGAATGCCAAGATGTTCATCTGCCTTCTCTATGTATGCCTCAAGCATGCCTTCCAGATCCCAGATCCTTCTCTTGTCAATGACAAGCAGTACAAAGTTCAGCATGTCCTTGTCCAGGACATCCTTGAATACATTGCGTACCAGCTGTTTCTTTTCTTCCTCTGTTACCTTGACTGCTTCAAGGAACGTGAGAAAATCCGGTGTGCCGCTGATCGTTTCCAGCAGTGTCTGTGCCTGCTGTTTCTTGGCCTCCACCGTATTGTCTTCCAGTGCCAGTTCAAATAATCCCTGGGCGTAGCGCTCCGCAATCTCACTCTTCATTGCCGGAAGCTTCCTTTACAAAAGCATCCACTGCCTGGCGGTCCATCTCATCCTTGTCCTTGGAAGAGATGAGTCTTCCGGCAGCGTCCATGGCAATGTTGACCATTTCCCTGCGCATGCCGTCATACATGCTCTGGCGTTCTGCCTCAATCTGCTCGTGTGCCTTCTTCCTTGCGGCATCTGCTTCCCTGTTTGCTTCGGCGAGAATGCTTTCCTTCTCGCTCTTGGCATCCTTGATTGCCGTCTGGACAATCTCATCTGCCTTGCCGGAAGCGGCATTCAGCTGTTCCATGGCCTTTTTGCGGTCATCGAGAGCTTCGTTCTTTGCCTTTTCAGTTTCCGCAAGATCCGCCTGCATCTTGTCGGCACGTTTTCCCATGTAGTCCTTCACGGATTTCCACAGGAACTTCCTTGCCAGCATGAACAGGACAAACGTACTGCAGAGTGTGGCGAGCATCGTCAGGGGATTGGGCCACAACTGTGTTAATACATCAATATCCAGTCCCATTAGTTATCCCCTGTTCAGAAATTAGTTATTTACGTATACAAACATCAGAAGAATTGAAACCAGAAGTCCGTAGATTGCACAGGTCTCGGACAATGCAATACCAAGGATCATCGTGGAACGGATCTTGGACTCTGCCTCAGGATTCTTACCGATGGCATCGCACGCATGTGCTGCGCAGGTTCCTTCACCCATACCGGTCATCATACCTGTCATGACAGCCAGACCTGCACCGATTGCAATCAAACCCTTATTGATATCCATAGAAACTTCTCCTCCTTATATTTTCAGTTTCCTTTTTTATATTCTTCGGGGATATCATTCCCGACAAGAACCACCGTCAATGTAGTGAACACCAGCGTCTGGATAAAGCCGCTGAACAGATCAAAGTATGCATGGAACACCGGAGCGATGACCGGGGCCAGGAAGTTGAAGTACGTTCCAGGACCAGCAACCAGACCGATGAGCTTGTTGGATAACAGTCCGATGGCACTGTAGATCAATGACATCAGGATGCCGCCGCACAGGATGTTTCCGAACAGACGGAATGACAATGAGATGATCATCGAGAACTTGCCGATGATGTTCATCGGCAGCATTACGGGGATCGGCTCCAGGAAAGAATGGAAGTATGCCTTTACACCGCCGTACTTGAATTCCGTGATCTGGATCAGTGTCCAGGTGACAAGTGACAGAGTCAGTGTCACGGACAATGTACCTGTGGGGGACGGAAGTCCAAAGATTGAAATGATATTGCTCAGGAAGATGAACAGCCAAAGCACAATGACATACGGTGTGAATTTGTCTGCCACCTTCTCACCACAGTTTTCCTTGACGGTATTGTGGACATAGCTCACGCCAAGCAATACCGGAACGATCTTTCCTTCCGGCTTTGCCATGGGATCCATGGCATCAATCTTCTTTCCGAAACGGACAAATGCAATGCCGATCAGTATCGTCAATAACAATATGACCCAAACTTCCTTCTGGATTGTCATTGAGACTGCACTCCTTTCTGAGGAATCAGATTCTCCATAATCACCGCCAGCTTGATTAACGTTAAGCCAATCGCTGAGGCATAGATATTCAGTACTGCAGGAAACAAGGCACCAAGCATGAGCACGCCTGCCATGATGGCATAGTTGACAAGGAAATGGGCAAAGCCTGTTCCCTTGTGCACGTTCTGATTCATGTCCACAACATCATTCCAGTATGTCTCATTGCGTTTGTACAGCAATACTGCTGCACACGCACCTAAGGCAAAACCTGTGGCATACTGCCAGTGAATCATTCCGCTTAACAAACCGATCAATGCAATGATCCTGCAGAATTTCCAGGACCTGCTGTTCATGCGTCCCCTCCTGCTTACTAACGAGTTTCATTTTAGACCAAAAATTCACAAAATTCTACGCTGTATCCCATACACCTCAATTCTTTTGTACAGGCTGGGCCATACAAAATATGGAATGTGTACGTTTAATGTAATACTTATAGTTACTCAGAAATTATTAAGTGATCCTCCGGTTCAGTTATCGCAGTATCATGCCGGATTTTTCAGAACAACGAAGTACATGACAATGCCCATGACGATCACACCGGCTCCGATTGCAATCAGAAGGCTGGCAGTAAAATTCTTGCGTACCGGTCTTTCTACATAATTGATATCCGGATTTTCCGGGTTGTAGTACACATCCATTTCGCTGCCAAGCGGCCACAGTTCCTCGGCGAGTCTGCCTGTATCAGTGACCACGCCTTCCTTCAGATGAAATACTCCTCTTTCATCCTCATATGCCTCTGCCTTTTTAACGAATGGTGAATTGACAACATGATAGCCTTCGAATTCCTTCCGTGTCTCATATATCTGTCCGTTCACCATGAACTGAATGACCGGAAACATCTCATCTTCATTGGTAAAGCAGTATCTGGTCACTTTTCCTTTGACCATGTCTGTGCATGATGCATTCCATTGTTCCGCTTTCTTCCTGAGCAGCATTCCGATGACAACCATGATGATGCCTGCGCCGCCTTCTATGGAAAGTACCAGAAGTGCTGATTCCTGTGGTGTCATACTTCACATTTCCTCATTTCACTATGATGCTAGCATCGAGAGTGAAAGATCAGATGACGTCGTGGTAAAGGAACTGTAAATTGTTCAAATGAGAGAAAATCTTGAATGCCAGCCAAGATGTGGTTAAAATATTTTTGCTTAAATATTTTTAACTTAAATTTATTTAAGTGTGGAGGCGGATATGTTCATCGGACGTGAAGCAGAACTTGCAGCGATGCATCAGAAATATACTCAGAACGGTTTTCAGATGGCGGTGATTTATGGCCGCAGGAGAGTCGGCAAGACTGCATTGATCAATCATTTCATGGATGAATGTGAATGCCGGAAGGTTTCCTTCGTTGCTTTGGAAAGAAGCGAAAGTGATCTTCTTGCACTGATGGAAAATGCAATACTGGCCCAGCTCGCCCCGGAACTTCTCAATATGGTTCATTTTGACAGCTTCGAGAAGATCTTTGACTTCATAACAAAAGCTGCAGAAAAGGAGCGTGTGATTTTCCTGATTGATGAATATCCATATCTTGCAAAGGAATGCAAGTACATGAATTCATTGATTCAGAAGTATGTTGACTATGACTGGAAGAAGACGAATCTGTACCTGATTCTCTGTGGATCTTTTGTCAGTTTCATGCGTGATGAAGTGATTGGAGAGGATGCCCCGCTGCATGGCAGA
>OMUX01000120.1 GCA_900314345.1 uncultured Erysipelotrichaceae bacterium
TGTACTCAATCACGCAGGCGCCGGAAGGAAGAGGTAGAAGATCACCAGGACAGCAATGGCATAGACATTCACTGCAGTCTTCAGCTTTGGATTGAGTTTCAGAAGCTTCTTAACGGCATAGACAATGGCCATGATCATGAAGAAGCTTGTGGGATAGAAATGGTAGGCAAAGACACAGCGGTTGATAAACAGCACCCATGGAAGCAGTGCTGTGAGATATCCGACCATGATGACCCAGGCACTTCCATCCTTGTCTTTTACTGCATGGTAAATGACATCCAGGATTGCCGGAACACCTGCCCAGCAGATCAGAGGATTGCTGAAGCAGGAAATGGAATGATAGACACCGTTTCTCGACATCCTGCCGTAGTACCAGATCGGCCGGATATCGAAGATCCACTGGTACCAGGTGGACTGGTAAGGGTGCGCTGCCTTGAGGTTTGCATGGTAGTTGTACATGTATTCGATCTGGGCAAGCACATTCTTAATGGACCAGCCGTCACGCCATACAGGGCAGGGGATGTAGGCAAGGAAGTAAATGACTGCAGGAATGCCGATGAAGTACAGGAAACACCAGGCAATTGTCTTCCAGAAGGAAGGACGGAATGTGGCAATGATATGCCGGCATTCCTCCAGCTGTTCCTCTGTATAGGAAGAATTATCCTTTTCTGCAAGAACCTTCACACACTTGTTGTATTCCTGATATCGTACGATAAGGTTTGTGAACAGCAGGATGGCAAGACCAATGGCGCTGTAGCAGGCAGTCCACTTTGTGGCAATGCCGATGCCCATGAAGAAGCCGGACCACAATAAGAGCTTTCTTGTCTCCTTGAACGGGGTGTCATAGAAGCTGGTTCTGAAATAGCGGATCATCCAGCAGAACATGACCAGGATCCAGAACACACTGAAGGGTTCCAGGGTGGCAATCCTGGATGTGGTTAAATGCATGAAGTCACAGGCAAGAAGGAATGTACCAAATGCCGCATATTCCCGCTTGTCAAACAACAGCCGCAGTATTGCATACATGGCGGGCAGGCACAGGATGCCGAAGATTACACCCGGGATCCTCCAGGCAAGGGGATTCATGCCGAAGAAATGAATGGACCAGGCAATCAACTGTGTTCCAAGCAATGGATGTACATGGGCATACATGTACTCCACATTGGCAATATCCCAGGCATTTCTTGGATGATAGACTTCATCAAAGTAGGATTCATACCGGTAGTCAGGATCAAGACTTACCTTGTCCTGTTCATCGATCATGTACCAGGCAGGGTACCAGGATGCACCGTTTGGATCATCTGCCACCTTGATGTTCAGGAGCCGTTCTTCCCCGTATGCCTTGAATCCTAACTCTGTGATCGTATCGTTCTTGTTTACGGAGGTAAGCTTGATATAGCGGTAGTTCCAGTCTCCGCTTGTGATGGAATACTGGTAGATGGAACCATCATTCAGTGTCGTGATAGGCTCCCAGGTATTCTGGTCATTGGATCCTTCAATACTGATGTCATGCAGGCCCAGCTGGAGACTGTCAGGATTGCTGTTATTATCTCCTTCCCCATAGATGACATAGATGCTGTCAAAGTGAGGATCATCCTCCTGCAGTTCAAATATGACGGACTGTGGCGTGGCGACCGGCTGCCAGGTGGTATTGGGAAACTTGGTGGAGCCAAGCTGCCAGAAGCTCACGATGCCATACAGCACACACAGCAAAGTCAGCCAGTAATGGTCTTTGCGGTTATAGACCGGCTTTGGCTTTGAGCTGTGCACGAAGGGAAGGGAAGAATGCTTCTCTTCCGGTTCAGTCTCCGGTTCCTCAGGCTTCATTTTCTGAAAGATGAAGCGGATGATCAGATATGCTGCAGTCAATACCAGCAATAACGGCAGCAGTTCGCTGTCGGAAAAGATGGAATAGCTCAGTTCACGCATGCAATTACCCCTTTGTTTTACACAGAACCATTATACAAGCCCTCCCTTTAGAATGAGTATCTTAAAGGTACATTAAGACGCAGGCATTCCCCTTGACGGAGGCAGCGGAAACCGTGAGAATAGGGGAGACGAAGGAAAACCATGAAGAACGAAACAACATTGAAAAGATGTTTGAATACAGTGCTTGCCGGTGTCCTGACAGCCATGATGATGTTGACACCGGTCAATGCAGAGAGCTACTGGGGCAGCGGCAACAGCATCTGGGGCACAGCCTTCACCACAAAGAAGGTGGAGAAGAAGGAAGAACCGACACCAGAACCTACACCGGCGCCGACAGTGGAAGCCACACCGACACCTGTTCCGCAGGAAACACCGGTGCCTGAGACAGAACCTACTCCGGTTCCGGAAGTGCAGCCCACTCCCGAACCTACGCTTGAGCCTACACCGGAACCTACGCCTGAACCGACTCCGGAACATGAATATGTTTA
>OMUX01000394.1 GCA_900314345.1 uncultured Erysipelotrichaceae bacterium
CGGGTGCTCAGATAACGCATATCGTTTCTCCTTGTAACTGCAACGCCTGTATGATACTATGTTCGTGTTTTGAATACAACTGTACCCGTATTGAAAACAGGAGAAAAAAGAATATGATGAAGATCGGTCTTCTTGGCCATGGTGTTGTAGGATCCGGCGTCAGAAGGATTATTGATGAAGGAAGGACAGAGGAAGTCTCAGGGCTTTCCGTGAAGCGCATCCTGGTCAAGGATCAGAAGGAAGTCAGCGATGAGCGGATGACACTCAGTTATGCGGACATCCTTGAAGATGAAGAAATTGATACTGTATGTGAATGCATGGGCGGCCTGGAGCCTGCCCATACATTTGTGCTGGATGCCCTGAATCATGGCAGGAACGCCGTCACCTCCAACAAGAAGATGCTGGCCACATACCTGGATGAGCTCATGTCAGCGGCGGAAGAGAACCATGTATTGCTGATGTATGAAGCTTCCGTAGGCGGCGGGATCCCGTGGATCAGCAGCCTGAATGAAATCCGCAGGGTTGATGAGATTGAAAGCTTCCGCGGTATTCTGAACGGAACGACGAACTACATCCTTTCCGGCATGAATGAAAAGGATGCGGACTTTGATGAGATGCTGGCGGAAGCACAGAAGCTTGGCTATGCCGAACGCAATCCGGCAGATGACATCGACGGCATGGATGTCCGGTACAAGACCGTGCTCAGCTGTGCGGCAGCCTTTGATGCAGTTCTGAAGCCGCAGGATGTGCCGGCTTATGGCGTCCGTTATATATCTAAGGAAGACATGGCTTATGCCAAGGAACATGGAAGGGTGATCAAGCTGATCGGTGAAGGTGCGGCAAGCGGTCATGCAGTCCATGCCTTTGTCATGCCGCAGATGCTCGCACAGAACGATTATTTCAGCATGATTTCCAGCAATATCAATGCTGTGGAATGCACATCGTCAACCCTTGGCACAGCAGGCTTTACCGGACAGGGTGCCGGCAGTCTTCCCACTGCTCATGCAGTGGTGCAGGATCTTCTGAACCTGGAAGATCACAGGACAATGGCCAGACGTTATCTGACAGCCCGGGATGTTGACAACCATGATGTCTGCAGGGTGTTCTATATACGTACAGCTAAGCCGGAAGTCTTTACGGGGATTGTGGATCAGAAGATCAACGAACATGTGTTATTGACAAAGAAGGTTTCACTGGAAGAGATTGATGCAATTCTGAAGCAGGATGAGACAGCATTTGTCTGCGGGGTGAATGAATAATGATCAAGGTTGTGAAATTCGGCGGTTCCAGCGTCGCCAATGCGGCACAGTTTGCCAAGGTGAAGAACATCGTGCTTTCCGATCCGGCAAGACAGTTTGTCGTGGCCAGTGCATGCGGCAAGGAAAGCAAGGAAGACCACAAGGTGACGGATCTTCTGTATCTCTGCGAAGCACATATCCGCTATGGCGTATCCTATGAGCCGATCTTTGCGGAAGTGGAGGCCAAGTACAGCAAGATCAAGGAAGACCTTGGGCTGGCACTGGATCTTGACAAGGAATTCTCCATGATCCGCAGCCAGATGAAGAAGGGAATCTCCACCGACTATCTGGTCAGCCGCGGTGAGTATCTGACATGCCGGCTTCTGGCAGAATATCTTGGCTATGACTTCGTGGATGCGGCGGATGTGATTGCCTTCGGGTATGACGGATCCATTGACATGGAAAAGACGGCATCCCTTCTGCAGCAGCACTGCAACGGCAAGGGCATCGTGGTGCCTGGTTTCTATGGTGCCATGCCGAACGGTGCGATCAGGGTCATGTCCAGGGGCGGCAGCGATGTGACCGGTGCTGTGCTTGCCAATGTGCTGGATGCGGATGTCTATGAGAACTGGACGGATGTCAGCGGCTTCTATGTCGCAGATCCAAGGATTGTCGCCAATCCGGTACGCATTCCGAGAATCACCTACAACGAACTGCGTGAGATGAGCTACATGGGCGCCAATGTGCTGCATGATGATGCAGTCTTCCCCGTGAAGTCCAAGAACATTCCGATCAATATCCGCAATACCAATGAACCGGAGAATCCCGGCACGATGATCATGGAAGACTGTTCAAAGCAGGATCAGCTCGATCCTCCCCACAGGATCACCGGCATCACCGGCCGCAAGGGATTCACGGTCATCACCCTGGTCAAGTCGCATTCCTCGGCGGAAGTGGGGTATCTGAGGAAGGTGCTTTCCGTTTTTGAAGACTACCGTGTTTCCATTGAATGCGTTCCGATCACCGTGGATACCTTTTCCATCATTGTCAATACTGAAGCTGTGGACTCCTGTCTGTATGACATCGTCGGAAGACTGAAGGAGGAGCTGAAGCCGGATTCGCTGAAGATTGATGAAAGGGTGTCGCTTGTGGCAGTGGTCGGCAGGGCCATGAAGGAACAGCCTGGCATGTCCGGCAAGCTGCTGTCTGAGTTCGGCTACAACCATATCAATATCAAGACCATCTCCCAGACGGCAGATGAGCTGTCTGTGGTGGTTGGTGTCATGGACCGTGACTTTGAGAAAGCGATCCAGTGCATCTATGACAAGTTCATCAAGGAAGAAAGAGGGAATAAAGGATGAAGATCGGAATTCTCGGGGCAACCGGTGCTGTCGGCAGGCAGATGCTGGAATGCCTGGAAGAGCGTCATATTGAAGCAGAGGAGGTCAGACTGTTTGCCTCTGCAAGATCCGAAGGGAAGAAGATTCCTTACAACGGCAGTGAACTGACTGTTCATGAGATTTCTGAAGCTGGCCTGCAGGGACTGGATGTCGTGCTTGGTGCTGTGGATGCACCGTATGCAGAACAGTGGGCTCCCGCCATCGTGAAGGCAGGCGCTGTGTTCATTGACAACTCCAAGGCATTCCGCATGGATCCGGAAGTTCCCCTTGTGGTACCGGAGATCAACGGTGAGGATGCTTTGGATCACCCGAAGGGTATCATTGCCAATCCCAACTGCTCCACGATCATCACTTTGATGGCTGTAGCTCCGCTTCACCGGATTTCCCCCATCAGGGCCATCATTGCCAGCACATACCAGGCAGTATCCGGCGCCGGCATGAAGGGTATTGAGGAACTGGATCAGGAATGCAAGGATATCGCTGAAGGAAAGGAAGTTCATCCTTCTGCTTTCCCGGCTCAGATCGCCTATAACTGCATCCCCTGGATCGGCAGTGCATCGGAAGCGGACTATACGAGCGAAGAGCTCAAGATGCGCAATGAAGGACGGAAGATCCTGCATGATCCGCAGCTGAAGGTGACATGTACCTGTGTGCGTGTTCCTGTCTACCGCAGTCATTCCATCTCGGTATCCGCAGCCTGTGAAAAACCGTTTACCGTAGCGGAAGCAGAGGAAGCTATCGCCTCCTTTCCGGGAGATGTACTGATGAAGGAAGGCTATCCGATGCCTTTGATGACATCAGACCAGGATCTGGTCTATGTCGGACGCATCCGTCAGGATCAGGTGTTTGACGGGGGAATTGCGCTGTGGTGCTGCGGGGATCAGATCCGCAAGGGCGCTGCAGCCAATGCCGTGGAAATCCTTGAATATCTGCTGAAGCAGGGCAACCTGTGATAGAATGAGAAGCGTGAGGTGAAGCATATGATGCGTAGGATTCTGGCCGCAGCAGTGGCCGCAGCCGCAGCTGCAGCTGCCGCAGCAGCTGTCATGAAGAAGCTGAGCGATAAAAAAGACGAAGAAAAGAGTGAAGAGACACCGGCAGAGGATGAGGATGAAGTGAACTTCATCAAGATCGATGACGGTGAGGAAGAGGAAGCACCTGCTGAAGAACCGGCAAAGGAAGAGGTTCCGGCAGAGAAAACTGCAGTGGAGGAAGTTCCGGTGGAGGAACCTGCAAAGGAAGAAGCTCCTGTGGAAGAGCCGGTGAAGGAAGAAACACCTGCAGCGAAGCCGGAAGAGGAATATCCGGCGCAGGTGAATGAGATCGCCAAGCTGTATCCTTATCTGGACAAGAAGTTCATTGCTGAGCAGTTCAGCAGGAATGATGCCTTTACAGAACAGTATCCGGAAGATACGCTGGTGACGATCAGCCACAAGGCAAAGTTCCCTGATGCACAGAGTCTTGAGGCATTCATGAAGATTGCCCAGGACAACGGCTACGCATCCACGAAGACCTCTGATGATGAAAGTCTGATTTCACGCCGCTTCTTTACGGAAGACGGTGCGATCCTCTCTGATATCTATAATGTGGCCAACCAGGCTGCCTGCCTCAGGGGCACCTATGAGGGCTACAGCATCGAGATCTGAAGCATTCATGAGTCTGCAGGGAAGACCTGCGGACTTTTTTCTTTTCTGAGATCGGA
>OMUX01000123.1 GCA_900314345.1 uncultured Erysipelotrichaceae bacterium
GCCGCAGTGGCTGGTGGATCGTTTATGCCTAATTCACCATTTCGCATACATGGCCTTCCTGTATTGTTATTGATGAAGCATTTCATGGGACTTTCAGGCATCGAGATGTCGCAGGCAGTATCAGAGACCATCTCCGCCATCATCACCCTGCCGTTCCTGATTTCCTTCTTCCGGAATCTTCCGGAGGATTCACCTTCAGAAGATCAGCTCCAGCAGCAGACCGGAGATAAATGAGACAAGCCATACATAGCCGACGATCTTCAGGTTGTTCTTTTTATCCGGATTGACCCGGAACAGCACCATGATTCCCACACCGGCATTGGCCAGAAGCCCTGCACATACCGAAGCGAAGCTGATCACGCCGTCCAGATACAGTGTGGTCAGAAGGATCGAGGATGCACAGCTTGGGATCATGCCCAGAAGGGAACATGTGACAACCGAAACAGAAGGATGTCCGGTGATCAATGCCTTCATGGCATCCATGCCGAAGCTGTCCATGACGGCATCGATGAGGAAGGTGATGGCAAACAGCCATACGGTGATCTTCAGGGTATGGATCAGTGCGGATTTCAGCACACCATCCTCACACTCGCATTCCTCACGTTCACAGAAGGATTCAATGTCTGTCTTGTCATGCCGGCTGAAGGAATCCGCCAGATACCCTGCACCAAGTGCCACGATGAACTTCACGGAAAGGATCTTCAGGATCGTGGAAACGGGTGCCTGGTTTGAGATCAGGATCGGCAGCATCTCATCGGAGGTGGAAAGATACACGGCGATGAGTGTGCCGGCGGAAATGACATGGGATGTATACAAGGATGAAGATGCCGAGGAGAAGCCGCATTCCGGAATCAGTCCGAACAAGGCACCGGCAAACGGGGCGATCCTGCGATGGCGTTCCAGGAAGTGTTCCAGCTTCTGCCCGGTTTCGTGTTCCATCCATTCCATTAATAAATAAGTGACAAACAGGAAGGGGATCAGCTTTGCAACATCAATGAGGGCATCCTCCAGGATCGTCAGAAGTTCTGCCATGTGATCAGATCCTCCAGCCCTTCCGTACAGGCAATCGTATAGCCGGAGATATCATGGCTGTGCTCTGTCTTCACAGCCTTGTCCTGGTCCATGATCCAGATTGCCTCCAGGGTGATGTCCGGATGTGCTTCCTTGTAGGAACGAATCAAGGCCAGTCCTTCTTCATAGCTCATCGTGAACAATGTGGTGGAAAGACAGTCCGCAATGCCGGAGTCCTGTGTGATGATGGAAACGGAACGGAAGTTTTTTGCCGGCATGAGGGTTTCCGGATCAATGATATGGGAATATCTCTGTCCGTCATCTGCTGTGTAGAAGCGCTCATAGTCGCCCGATGTGACAAAGGACATGGATCCCGGCACGCTGACCAGGATCACGCTTCCTTCCCCATCCGGGTTCTGGATACCTACATTCCATGGCTTGCCGTTGATCTTGGCACCGATGGTACGGTTATTTCCGCCGGCGTTGACAGCTGCGTGGTCTGCACCGTCTTCTTCCAGCTGCTGTGCAGCCTTTTCCGTGGCAAACCCCTTGGCAATGCCGCCGACATCCAGGCTTACTTCCGGATCCGTGATATACACCGTGGAGGCATCCTCATCAATAATGATGGAATCCCAGCCCTTGTGCTGTGCAGCCTGTTCCAGTTCATCCTGCGAAGGCAGGCTTCCCTGTTTGCCTTCTTCATTCAAGGCAATGCCTTCCTCCCTGTACTTATGCCATACAGAAAGCAGGGCACCGCTTGTGACATCGAACTCTCCATCAGAAAGATCGTAGAACTCCTTTGCCTCCTGAAGCATTTCAATGATCACGGGATCCACCTTGACCGGTGCCTTGCCTGCATTGTCATTGATCGTCTTGATGTTATTCACCCCGTCATAGTCGTTGTAGATGTCAAACAATGCATTGTACTTTGAGAAAAGCTCCGTCATCTCTGTAAAGTGAGCGTCGAAGTCATCCCTGGAGGCTGTGGTCTCCCGGAGGGAGATCACCGTATCAAAGCCTGCATCAAGAGATGCATTCGTATAGGTGTTCATCTGTGTCTGTGCACTGGGGGCTGCCGCAGAGCTGCTTCCGGAGGTACAGCCGGCAAGCAGTGCGGCACAAAGCAGTGCGCTTAAAGTCTTCTTCATCTTCATAACGCAGGGATTATAGCATACTAGGTAAATAAGGAAAGCAGGCAGCATTCCCTGAAATAATGAAAACGCTGTCAGAAAATTGTGTAAACTTTACGAAAGCGTGACGCTCTTTCAAGTGAAGTTTTTGACATTCTGCGCAAAATGATGTGGAAAGACAAGGCCTGTCTGCATGAATGATGCTATAATTCTCTATGTTTTAAAAAGGAAGGGGATAAGTATGTCATTTTTAACCGGACCTATGCATCAGCATCTCGACGGGCATAAGGAACTGACTGCGCACAAGGATGTTCTCAATATGCCTGAACCGGATGACCTTTGGGTTCCGCTTGTCAACGGCCGTGCAGAGTGCACACCGCTTGTCAAGGCAGGAGACGAAGTGAAGGTCGGTCAGAAGATCGGAGAACCAACAAACGGATTCTGGTATATTCCGGTCTTTTCACCGGTTTCGGGAACTGTAGTCGGCGTGGAGAAGCGCATGTCTGCAGCTTTGAAGCCTACCGATCATCTGCATATCAAGAACGACCACAAG
Source organism: uncultured Erysipelotrichaceae bacterium (assembly GCA_900314345.1). Lineage (GTDB taxonomy): Bacteria > Bacillota_I > Bacilli_A > Erysipelotrichales > Erysipelotrichaceae > Bulleidia. The sequence goes on from OMUX01000123.1 coordinate 2,695, forward strand.
AACACAGCAGTACGTGCCTTCGCACCCATTGATGCGGAAAAGGCCAGCGTTGAGGGGCTCCGCGACTTCGTCAAGAATGCCGGCATTGCCGGACTTGGCGGTGCAGGCTTCCCGGCGTTCAACAAGTACACAAAGCCGGAGGGCATTGATCTGTTCATCATCAATGCGGTTGAGTGCGAACCGTACCTGACAGCAGACCTTGCAAACTTCACATCGCACATGGATCTTCTCAAGACCGGTGCTCTGGCTCTGTTCAAGCTCAGCAACGCGCCGAAGGGTGTCATTGCCATCAAGGAGCACTGGACAGAGGAAGTCGCAGCCCTCAAGAAGCTGTTTGAAGGAACAAAGATCGAAGTCGCAGCTCTGCCGGATCTGTATCCGATGGGCTGGGAGCGCACCCTGGTCTATCAGCTGACCGGCAAGCGTTATGACAAGCTTCCTGCCGAAGCAGGATGCATCCTGAACAACGTCAGCACCTGCGTGGCTGTCGGCGAAGCCATCACAAACGGCATGCCGATCACGCACAAGATGGTTACGGTTTCCGGCGACGGTGTCAAGGAGCCGCACAATGTTTATACGGCTGTCGGTACACCGGCATCCGAAATCATCAAGGCTTGCGGCGGCTATACAGCAGAGGATGTTCTGCTGATTGCCGGCGGACCTATGATGGGCCGTACGATCCCGAACGAACTGTTCGTCATCGGTGTTGCCAACAACGGTCTGACCGTTCTTGTCAACAAGCCTGCTGATACCGTCAAGTGCCTGCGCTGCGGCAAGTGCACGGAAGTATGCCCGTCCGGTCTGGAGCCGGTACGCATCAACTATGCCGAGAAGATCAAGGACGGCGATCTGCTCAAGAAGCTGGATACCATGTCCTGCATTGAGTGCGGTTCCTGTTCCTATGTCTGCCCGAGCAAGATTGATGTCACGGAAGGCATCCGCAGAGCCAAGAGATATATGGCTCTTCTGAAGAAGTAAGGAGGCAGACAAGAGATGAAATTCACATTTAAGCCGTCGCCGAATTACCGCAGTGCACAGAGCACCACCGGCATTATGAAGGATCTCACCGAATGCCTGCTGGCAGTCACATTGTTCTCGGTGATCTACTATTGCCAGGCATACGGTGCAAAATGGGGCCTCAGGGTCATTGCCATGATGGCAGCCGCTGTGGCCACGGCATTGATCTGCGATGCACTTTGGTTCAAGGCAAGAAAGAGTGCGGATATTGAGAATTCCGTACGTACATCCTATTCCTGGGTCACAGCCATGATCCTTGTCCTGATCTCCCCGGTCAAGGCAAGCGTCTATTCCATCATTGTCTGCACCGCTGTTGCAGTGGTGTTCGGCAAGCTGGTATTCGGCGGCTTCGGACAGAATATCTTCAACCCGGCAGCCTTCGGTGAGGCTGTGCTGATGAACAACTTCGCAAGCACATACAGCGAAGACTTCACCACAAGCGCAACACCGACCGTCGCAGCCAAGGGTCTGAAGTGGCTCGTCAGCGATGCGTCCTTCTATGACACATACGGCGGACTGGGCGGAATGTTCATGGGTTCCTACGCTTCCACCATCGGCAGCACATGCGCACTGCTGCTCATTCTGTGCGCAGTGTTCCTGATCTGGAACAAGGACATTGACTGGCAGGTTCCGGTCACCTATATCCTGACCGTGTTCGTACTGTCTCTGATCCTGGCTCTCATGAAGGGCCTGCCGGCAAGCTATGCAGTATTCTCTGTCCTGGCCGGCGGCGTCATGTTCGGTGCTGTCTTCATGATGACAGATCCCGTCACATCACCTGTTACGCTTCCTGGCCGTGTGGTCTTCGCCATCGGCGCCGGCATGCTGACATTCCTGATCCGTCTCAAGTCCAACCTGTCTGACGGCGTCCTGTATTCCATCCTTCTGATGAACATGCTGGTACCGGCCATCGACAAGCTGTTTGACGGCAGCCAGATCAAGGATGCCAAGGCATTCCAGAAGAAGGTCTGCATCTTCGCAGTCATCTTCCTTGCCATCGGTGTTGCAGTCGGTGCAAGTGCAAAGCCTGCTGAGGCTGAGGAAACAGCAGCTCCGGCTTCTTCCGGAACAGCAGCCTCCATCGCTCTCAACGGAGACTTTGCAGATAATGAAGCCACATGCACGGACAACGGAGACGGAAGCTATTCCTGCTCTGCCAAGGGCTTCGGTCTGATCAACAACATGGGCGAAGGCTATGCAAACAACGAAGCAGCCGTCACCGTCAAGGATGGTGCAGTTGTTTCCGTTGAGGTAACGACATTCGGCGATACCGCAGGCGTCGGCGACATGGCAACATCTGCAGATGCCCTGAAGGCATACGAAGGAAAGACACTGGATGACAGCGTTGACGCAACTTCCGGTGCTACATTCACTTCCAACTCCGTCGCATCCATGGTAAGCGCTGCCCTGAACATGGCAGCAGGCAACTGAGGAGGACATGAGACATGAATAAGGATTCCACACTTTACAAGGCAATCCTGCTGGGCGTCCTGTGTGCTGTCTGCGGTGCCCTGCTGGCATTTGTCAACAACATGACAGCTCCGGTCATTGCCGAGCAGGCTCTGGCTGCCGAGAAGGAGAACCTGGAAAAGATCTATCCGGGTGCTGAATTCACGGAAGTCACAGACTTCACGGATGATTCCGGACTGATCCAGAAGGTATTCACAGCCGAAGGACAGGGAACTGTATACAAGATCCATGCCATCGGCTACAACTCCAACGGCTTCACCTTCATGATCGCCTTCAATGATGACGGTACCGTCGGCGGCTACACTGCTGTTGAGCAGTCTGAGTCTCCTGGTATTGGTGCAAGGGCATTTGAAGATGAATACATCAGTGAGATTTCTTCCATCACCGTTGATGATGATGCACCTCTGATTTCCGGTGCTTCATTGACAACAGGCGCCATCAGAAAGGGCGTTGCCGCAGCGGAAGCTGTATGGCACGCAACCCACTAAGGAGGTGCAGACATGAGTGAAACAAAGAAGACAGGTTTCTGGAAGGAAATCGTCCTGAACAACCCGGTATTCGGACTGTATCTTGGATGCTGCTCAACACTGGGTATCACGACAGCCATTGATAATGCCATCGGCATGGGCATGGCCGTCATCATCATCCTGATCATGAGCAACATCGCTGTATCCCTGATTGCCAAGATCACACCGGATGAGATCCATATCCCGGTATACATCGTCCTGATTGCTACACTGGTTACCATCGTAGAACTGCTGATGCAGGCATACATGCCGACCATGTACTCTACGCTTGGTGCCTTCGTCGACCTGATCGTCGTCAACTGCATCATCCTGGGACGTGCCGAAGCATATGCATGCTCGCACAACGTTGCTGAATCCGCACGTGATGGCTTCATGATGGGCTTTGCCTACACAATGGCTCTGCTTGCCATGTCCGTTATCCGTCAGATCTTCGGTACCGGTGTTCTTTCCCTCTCCAACCCGTTCACCGCACAGCAGATCTTCGCTGTACGTCTGATTCCGGAAGGATATGAGGTTGCATTCCTGACTTCCCAGACCGGTGCATTCCTCTGCTTTGCATGCCTGGCCGCTGCCGTCACAGCATATAAGAACAGCGTCGCTGATGCACAGGCTGCTGCTGAAAAGGCTGCCAAGCTCGAGGCTGCGAAGAAGGCTGCTGAGGCCAAGAAGGCTGCCGCAGCTGCTGCCACAGCAAAGGAGGCTGCTTAATCATGACACTTGGATCAATCTTCTCCCTGTTCATTGCAGGTGTATTGATCAATAACATCATCCTGGCAAGATTCATTGGTATGTGCCCGTTCCTGGGTGTTTCCACAAAGCTCAGCTCTGCCATCGGCATGGGCATCGCCGTCATCTTCGTCATCTTCGGTGCTTCCGTGGTCTGCTGGCTGGTCTACTACTACGTGCTGGTTCCGCTGGGAATCCCGTACATGAGACTGATCACCTTCATCCTGCTGATCGCATCCTTCGTCCAGTTCGTTGAGATGTTCATCAAGAAGAAGTCCCCGTCCCTGTACAAGGCTCTTGGTATCTACCTGCCGCTGATCACAACCAACTGTGCAGTTCTGTATGTTGCAATCGATAACATCACACAGGAATACAACATGGTTGAAACCATGGTCAACTCCATCGCAGTACCTGCAGGCTTCATGATGGTACTCTGTCTCTTCGCTACGATCCGTGAGCGTCTGTCCGCAAATGAGGACATGCCGCGTGCGTTCCAGGGCAACCCGATCGCACTGGTCATCGCAGCTATCATGGCAATTGCCTTCGGTGCATTTGCCGGAATGGCATAAGCTATGAGCGCGGTCTATGCAGTGCTTGTTGCGGGTGTATTGCTTGGTGTCAACGCATGGCTCTATGTAGCCAACAAGAAGACACCGGTACCGGAAGGGTGCGAGAATCTCAAGCCTGACTGCAAGGGATGCGCCATCAAGGACTGCATCACCCGCGAAAAATTCGAATCGAAGTAAGGAAAAGAGGACCTGATAATGTTGAATGCAATTCTGGCAATGCTGGTGATCGGTGCCATCTGCGGCGTCATCCTCGGCTTTGCAGGCGTGAAGTTCCACGTTGAACCTGACCACCGTGCTGAAGATCTTCTGGCCATGCTGCCGGGCTACAACTGCGGCGGCTGTGGTTATGCAGGATGCTCCGGCATGGCTGCTGCCCTGGCTGACGGAGACGGCGACATTGACAAGTGCAAGCCTTCCAAGCCTGAGCGCAAGGCAGAGATCAAGCAGTGGCTCAAGGACAACCCTAAGCCTGCAGCAAACTGAATCATCACTGAAAAGAGCGGGAAAACAAAAATTTCCGTTCTTTTTTTTGTACTTCCGCGGAGGAAATGCAAAGAAACAGGCAATAAGTATGTCATGAAGAAGAATGTCATTCTGAAAAGCATCGGGGTTCTCCTGCTTGGAATCCTGGTTGGTGTTGTACTGATTGCCGGTGTCAAGGTCAGGGCAAAGCAGATCATCGGACTGCAGACTGTCTACATTGCAGGCCATGACATTGCCCCGCGCACAAGGATCAGGGAAGAGGATCTCCTGGAGATTCAGATTCCCGAAGCCTATCTGGTACCAAATGCCGCCAGGGAGAAGGCGGAGATTGTCGGAAGATATACCGATATCCAGGGCAAGATTCCTGCCGGTTCCCTGTTCTACAAAAGCATGCTTTATGGGGAAAAGGAACTTCCCGACAATCCTACGGCGCAGCTAAAGGAAGGGCAGTCCACATTTACGATGGAGACGGACCTTGCAAGACTTGGCGGTGCCTTGTCTCCTGGACAGCGTGTGGACATCTATGCCTCTGTGACGGCCAAGGATGGAACGGTCGTTACAGGGGCAGTGGTGGAGAATGCAAGACTCCTTGCCCTCAAAGATCACAACGGACTTGATCTGGAAGATGAAAACAGCACCGGGACGCCATACCTAGCCATTCTCGCCGTCAGCAGCGATGATCTGCAGTATCTTTCTGCCATTGCTGAGACCGGAAGCCTGCGTCTGTTCTCCTCCAGCAGAAGCTACGATCCCGATCTTGAAGCAGTGCTCATCAAGGACTCTCCTGTCATCCAGTGTCTGAACAGTCAGCAGGCAGATGTACAAGGCACAGGCTATGCAGAATAACTGCAGGCTTCTGTATGATCTAGACCAGCACCAGAAAGGAAAGAAGGTGTTCATCACAGAACAGGCAATTGAGAAGGTAAAGCTGGTCATACCATCCGGATACACCATGGAGGAGGCTGAGAAGATCCAGGAGATGAACAAAAGTATTCTGCGTTCCTCAATGGATTGCAACTACAGCAACGA
>OMUX01000111.1 GCA_900314345.1 uncultured Erysipelotrichaceae bacterium
TTCAACGGTTTAAAGGATATGCTAAGAATTTTCACTTTGCAAGATGCATACCTCATCCTATATATACACGAACGAAAAGATACGGGCGAGGGACCCGTATCTTTCGTGGACAGATAACCGAGGGAGATTATCTGTCCTCTTCACCTGAAGCAATGTAAATATACCACCATTTTTCCGGAAATACAGTGCTTTCTGCATAATTTTCGGGGATTTACACAAATGACCGGATCTGTCAATTTTCCCATGGTTCAGCCGCATCAGGGTGAAAAGACAGTAAATTCATTCATCAACACATTCTTTCAAAAAGGTGTGACAAATTCACAGGGTTTCCAGCTGTGCTTCTTCATAAAGGATATTGGCACCCTGGGAGATCAGAAGATCACATCCCCTGCCGGACTCATCCCCGTACGGATACGGGAGACACCAGACTTCCCTGCTGAGGCTGATCGCCTCATTGACGGTGTTCATCGTACCGCTGTGCAGGGCTGCTTCGGTGACAATGGTCTTTTCACCCATGGCCGCAAGCATGCGGTTGCGCCAGGGAAAGTGATGACGAAGCGGCTTGGTGCCGTTGGGGTACTCGGTGATGATCAGGTGGTTTTTCTCCATGTTTTCATAGAGGATCCGGTTTTCCCTTGGATAGATCACATCCAGACCGCATCCGATCACTCCGATGGTTCTTGCGCCGCACTTGATGGCACTGGCATGGGCAATGGCATCCACGCCCTTGGCAAGGCCGGAGACAATGACATACTTCTTTCCGACCGATTCCACAATGTGCTTTGTCATATGTGCGGCATAGGGTTCCAGATTCCGGCTTCCGACAATCGTGATGCCCTTCTTATAAAGAAGTCCGAGTTCTCCTCTGTAGAAGAACACCCAGGGCGGAAAGCGCAGTCTTCTCAGACTCACCGGATATCTTGGATCAAAGATCGTCACTGCCTTTTCCTTTAGATTCAGCTTCTCGTAAGGTTCATGGTTGATCAATGCCCTGCCGATGGAATCCCAGTCGCCCTGGTACTTCACGGAATAGTAAATCACTGCATCATTCTTTTCTTCCTGCATAAAAAAATATCCCTCCAACAGTCTTATTGCCTGCTGGAAGGCATTTCCTCCGCAGAAAATTGAAATTTCCGTTATTTTTTCTCTTCCGGGAAGAGATCCAGGCTTTCCTGGTGCATGGCCACAGGCCCATAGCTTCTCCGGTGAATGGGCGTGATGCCGTATTTCTCTATGGCCTCCATATGCTGCTTTGTGGGATATCCTTTGTGCTTGGCAAAGCCATACTGAGGATACTCTTTGTCATACTGTTCCATGATCCTGTCCCTGGTGACCTTGGCAAGGATGGAAGCTGCCGCAATGGAGATGCTCTTCTGATCTCCCTTGATCAAGGAGATCACAGGTCTGTCCAGTTCCAGCGGCATGGCATCCGTCAGGATGACATCGGCCATGGAACGCATGGCAATGTCATGGAATGCCTTCTGATCGGCACGGTAGATATTCAGTCTGTCAATCTCTTCCGGGGGAACCTCCGCCACTTCAAACCACAGAGCCTCCTCCATGATCAGATCATAGAGTTCATTTCGCTTCTTCTCTGAAAGAGCCTTGGAATCATAGATATCCGGGTTCTCATAGCCAGGTTCAAAAATCACCCCGGCAACGCTTAAAGGACCGGCAAGGGGTCCCCTGCCGGCTTCATCAATGCCTAATACCAGTTTTCCTTCTGCCCAGTACTGGTGTTCGTAGTCATTCGGACAGATCTTTGTTGTCTTCTTCATCCGGTCTTTCCAATGAGATGCCGCCATAGGCACCTCTTCTCAGTTCATGCAGGAACAGGGATGCAGCCCGGTCTGCGTCCATTGCCCCGTCATTCTTGAGAAGATGGCGTTCCCTTGCAATCTCATCCAGCATGCGGTCTGTGCGGATGCCGGACTCACAATGGAATTCATTTTCCAGTAATCCCGGATAGTCCCTGCGGATGATATGCATCGTATCCATGGCAACAGACTTGAGATCCAGGATATCCTCATTGATGGAACCTACTGCCGCAATCTTTGAACCCGTGCGGGGATCAGAGAACTTCGGCCAGAGTACGCCCGGGGTATCCAGGATCTCCAGGCTTGCATCGGCATGAATCCAGGTCAGGCTTCTTGTCACACCCGGACGGTCTTCCGTCTTTGCACTCTTCCTTCCGGCAATGCGGTTGATGAGTGTTGATTTGCCGGCATTCGGGATGCCGCAGGCCATGGCACGCATGGCACGTGGTTTGATTCCTCTGCGGATCATGCGCTGACGCTTTGCTTCGGTGAGTTTCTTCGAGGCATCCACAACCATCTTTTTAACATTGGGATCCTTGGCAATATCACAGGCTATGACGATCCTGTCTTCCCTGCTTAATGCGTCAATCCACTGTTTCGTTACAGTCTCATCAGCCAGATCCCGCTTGGAAAGAAGGATCAGTCTGGGCTTTCCCTGAGCCATCTGGTCCAGCATCGGGTTGGCAGAGGAAAGCGGGATCCTTGCGTCCCGCACCTCAATGATCATGTCCACAGCCTTGAGGCTGTCCTGCATGTCCCTTCTGGCCTTTTCCATGTGGCCGGGATACCACTGAATGTTTACCATGTCTTCACCCCGAAGTCCCGGAACGGCCAGAAGATGAAGGCACCCTTGGCAATGATCTCATCCTTTGTGAAAGGCCCGTAGAAACGGGAATCCCTGGAATTGGGTCTGTTGTCTCCCAGGCAGTAGTACTGATCATCACCCAATGTAATGGGTGCGATGTCCTCGGTGAACTGGAAGGGATAGGAACTGATGTATTCACTGTCCAGGAAGTCCTGTTCCATCATCTCTCCGTTGATGTAGAGGTCCCCGTCCTTGAAGCTTACAGTATCCCCGGGCATGCCGATGACACGCTTGATGAGATACTTCCGGTCATCCTTGAGGTAGATGATTGCCACATCAAAGCGTTCAATGCCGTTCATCTTATAACCGACGACATTGGAAAAGCCAAGGGATCCGGAGTCCAGTGTCGGATACATGGAGTTTCCTTCCACATGAATCGGACGGGCTATGAAATGGGCAATGACAAACACCGCAGCCATGGAAATCAGAAGCGTCCGGATGAAATCCCACGCGTCCTTCCAGAAGGCGGTGCTTCTGGCCTGTTTCTTCTCATTCTTCTTGTTTTCTGTTTCTGCTTCTTTGTTTTCGTTATCCATACTTGTTCCATTATAAGAAAAAACAGTCTCTGCGTGAACAGAAACTGTTTTCCTGGTACTTCTCGAGACAGATGCTCAGCGGTCTTCCTTGATACGGGAGTTCTTTGCGGAACGGCCCTTGAGGTATGTGAGCTTTGCACGTCTGACCTTACCTCTGCGGATGACCTCAACGTGATCAATGATCGGGCTGTTGATCGGGAATGTTCTCTGAACGCCGACGCCGTTGGACATCTTGCGGACAGTGAATGTCTCGGAGATGCCGCCGCTCTTCTTGGAAACGACGACGCCTTCGAACAGCTGGATTCTGGACTTCTCGCCTTCACGGATACGGACAAACACCTTCAGTGTGTCGCCCGGACGGAATGCAGGGATATCGTCTCTGATCTGATTCTTCGTAATCTTGTCTACTAAATCGAGTGCCATAATTCTGTTTTTCTCCTCCATCTATGGGTTGGTCCTCCGTTCATGACCGTGATATCTGTCAGCGGAACAGCGACTGCGCTTTTGCGCATGTGTAACTTTACCACAGCTCAGGAGGGCATGCAATGAGAAAATGCCCCGATCAAGCACTTTTCAGTGAAGGATCAGCCATGCAATGGCACAGCCCGTCAGAATCAGATCCAGCCACATTCCCTTGCCCTCTCTTCTGTGATCCATCCATAGTGCAGACATGCCTTCAGGATGCCGTCATCCGTATTGGCCGCAGTGACATAGCCTGCCTTGTCCTTCAGCTCCTGGCAGCCGTTGCCCATGGCAATGCTGGTCCACCTGTCATCAAACATGACAAGGTCGTTCACGGCATCCCCGAAGACCACAACATCCTTTAACATCCTTGCGAAGAAGTCCCCGTCTTCTATAAGGCGGGGATGAATTCGCTGTATATATATGCTATAATTATAGTACTGAATGATGACATAATGTTGCATATTATTACATGTTATGATCTGTTAGCTTTGCTGTTGTAACAA
>OMUX01000015.1 GCA_900314345.1 uncultured Erysipelotrichaceae bacterium
CCTTCCTCAACAACTTCATTCCAGATGGCCAGGACAGATGCACAGTCCTTTTCCTCATATTCTCTCAGCTGATATGTACCCATGTTCTTTCTCCCCATGCAATGAGTATATTATCTGCTGAACTGCAGCTGGTGAAAATGAAAACAAAATACTTCCATCTTTATGCCTTCATGGTTACAATACAGGTGATAAAACTCAGGGCAGGGTGAAATTCCCGATCGGCGGTATACTCCGCGAACTGCAGAGCAGAATGATCCGGTGAAACTCCGGAAGCGACAGTAAAGTCTGGATGGAAGAGTTGCGAAACTATTCTTTTTTATCAACCCGGAGGTTTTTATCACTAAAAGCCTCTTTTCTTTGAGGCGGGAGGAGATAAAACCATGACAACAACCACAAAAGCATCATCCGCAAGCCGTACCCGTGTCATCGCCGTTGCAGGCGTACTTTCCGCAGTGGCATTCGTCCTGCAGTACATCGAGATTGCAGTGCCGTTCATGCCAGGTTTCATCAAGTTTGATTTCTCTGATCTTCCGGCATTGATCGGTGCGTTTGCATTAGGACCAGCAGCCGGTATCATCATCGAGTTCTGCAAGAACCTTCTGCATTCCTTTGTCAGCAACTCTTTCGGCATCGGTGAGATTTCAAACTTCATTCTCGGTTCTGTATTCACATTCACAGCAGGTCTGATCTACAAGCGCCACAAGACAAAGAAGGGTGCCGTGATCGGCTCCCTGGTCGGTGCTCTTGCGATGGCAGTGATCTCTTATCCGGCTAACAGGTTTGTTGTTTATCCGGTCTATTATCAGTTCATGCCAAAGGATGTCATCCTGCAGGCATACCAGCTGATTCTTCCGAGCATGCAGTCTGTAGAGCAGAGCCTTCTGGTATTCAATGTTCCGTTCACCTTCATCAAGGGCATGATCGATGTCGTGATTACCTTCCTTGTGTACCCGAAGCTTTCCCCGATTCTGCACGGAAGACATTGAAGCTGAAAATACTGCAGAGAAGACGAATTCCTGGCCGCAGCGGTATTCCCTGTACGGGCGCGGCTGCCTAAAGAATCAGATTCTCACTTCTGCGTAATTTTCTGGTGTAGACAAAAGCCAGAATCATGGAGATGGCAGTTGTCATGATGAAGCAGTCAATACCATAGGCCATCTGCCCGTAGTGCAGAAGATAGTAGACCGTATATACAAACATATGAATGAGGAAGACGAGCTTGCTGATCTTTCTCATTCTTTTGTATTTCGCGGAAGAAGCGGTATGAACCAGTGCGCAGCAGAGAAACAGTCCTGAAACCATCAGGATGTCATAGAAGAGGGAACCATAGGATGTCAGGGAGAAATCCTTCATCTTTGCGAAAAAGGCAATAAACAGGAACAGCGGATAAATCTGTTTGTGTTTCAGCGGATATCGTTCCAGAAGAATACCCAAAGGAATGTATATTCCTGCCTGGAAGATCCTTCCGTTCTGGATCGTATTCAGGACAAGACTGTTCAACGTCGTCTGAGCCGCAGTGGCAGGTGTGACGTACGCATAGTAATTGCCCATATTATAGAGCTGGTAAGAGCACAGGATCATCAGGAGCAGTGCCCAAGGAGATGCCTTGTGACGGAAAATCACGGAAAGGATGAGGGAGGCATAGATGACAGACAGGAGATACCACAGCTGCCAGCTGCAATTGTGATTGCCGACGAAAACAAGACGTGTCAGATAATCCTGCAGACTGGCTGTGAATGTTCCGCCGTTCATTCTGTACCAGTTCAGCTCCAGAGGCAGATAGATGATATTCCAGACAAGATACAGTCTGAACATATGTCTGATCTTTGCGTGAATCACTTCTTTGTCATGGACTGGATCATTCCATGACAGTCTGCGGCTGAGAAAATATCCTGAAGATACCATGAAGAAGGCATTGCATTGCCACATGAAGATATAGAATATCTTCCCGTACCATTCCGAGGAGATGCTGAAGGGCATGGTATGAATGACAATGACCATGACTGCCATGACAACCATGCCGACATCCACCATGCCGTATTCCTGGTCTTTTAAGATGGGCTCTTTTCTTTCTGAAAGGAATACAGCACTTCGTGCTTCAATGGAAAGATTCTCTTCAAGAACACCAAGACCCATGGCTGCAAGCGGCAGCAGAGCCAGGAAGTACGGCAGACAGTATCTTGCCTTGGATTCCCAGACAAACTGGAAGATGAAACCGCCGATGAAGTAAATCTTCGGCAACAGAGATGCGATACTATGAGGATCATTCCTGTCCTGCAGAGAAGGATTCATGTACTTTCCAAGTGCAGACTGCTGCAGCGCATAGATGCATGCAAGAAGGTAGACCAGAGAGCTGAATACAGTCAGGATATCTTCGGTTCTTGAAAACCGGCTGCTTTCCAGGAACGTCTGCATGCCCGATGGCACAGGCTTTGAAGTGTCCCAGAGGTAAACCGTCATGGTCAGAGAATTGAACCAGGGATCGCACCATTGGCTGATCGTCTTTTCCCTGAAGAACTTCTTGTCGCGCACACCGGTGCGGTATTCTTCAACAGCAGTTCTGATCTGCTGCTGCAGCTGTTTCTTTGTGATGGAATTGACCATGCCATTGTCAACGTATGCCTGGATATTGGATCCGTCATAGCTTCCTGGTCCGGAGATGCCATATGATGTGATTCCCATCAGGACATAGCCTTCTGCCGGTACACCTTCCGACTGCGGCAGGTCTGTATGCACTGCATACCACTGATCTATTCCACGCTGCACCGAAAAAACCGATAACGGGATCAGCAGACACAGGATAAGAAGCTTCTTCACGTTTTTCCTTGCAGCATCCTGATTCAGGAGAATATACAGCAGGACCACCATGATCTCTGCGATACAGGCAATCTTTGCGGACTGATAGAACATGACCGCAAATGCTGTAAACAGTGCACAGAGGATTGCATCATGCCATCTGAAATCCCGGCATGCCCTGATCAGGAAAATGAACGACCAGAGGATCAGCGGCATGGCTATGACATTCCCGTAGACATATGTCATATACAGAAGCAGCGGAATGAAGATCAGTACAAGAAGACTGGAGCGTATTACAGTTTGACTGTCGCTTTCATTCTTCCTGTTCAGCAGTCTTGCAAGATACACAATACCGGCAAAAGAAAAGACAGAAGCAATCAGATTGACGGGCAGCACGGATTTCCGGAAATCCGGATTGAACATTGCCAGGAAGGAATACATGAATGCCATGTACTTCTGGTGTGGATAAATCCGGTAGTAATCCACATTGCCAAGAGACCGTGATCCTTCCGCAATCTCGCAGGCTGTGTTCCATACATAAGCCTGATCAGCAACCGGGAAGTAGGTGTATTCCCTGATCCACCGGAATCCGGCAATAGCAGACAGGCACAAAGCAAGAATGAGGAAAGGGTGAACCCGAGTGTTCCTGAAGTATCTGTCATGAACAAGACTGATCACTTTCTTCAGAAGGATCAGAATCAATGCCATGACACATAAACCGGCAAAGGCCTTGAAAGGCCTTCGTTCTTCAATCGAGATGAATTCCTGGAAGTTCACATGGTCAAAAAGAGCACGGTAGTGAATGCTCAGATGGAACAGATATGCCGTGATTACAATGAAAAGCCAGTTGATGACTGACTGCAGCAATGCAGGTATTTTCTGCATGATCATTCCTCTGAATCATTGTACATTGATTGTGTCAACTGAAAAAGCCCCGAAGGGCTTTCACTCAGGCAAACCATGTCTTGATGGTGCTGTGATGCTTTGCGGCAAGCGGCTTTTCAGGCTGCTTCTGTGAAGGAGAAGCGGTGAGCTTCCGCATCATGCAGCGCTCAATGGCGCGGATGACGGGAGCCGGAAGGTTCCGGGTGTCCGGGTCAAACCTCCAGGTACCGTCGCTCCTGCGGTAGAGGATGGACTGGTGGTTTCTGGTGCCAAGGCGCCAGGAGATGGTGATGGAGTTGGAGCTGCAGACAAGCTGTGTGACTGTGATTTTTGCCATATAAAAGGCCTCCTTTTCTCGATAGCAACGGGTACAGTAATCCCGTCTGCTATCTTGTCCTAGGAGGCCTTTTGCCTGTGTGCATAGAATAGCACCCGGAGGGAATGTGTTCAAGAGTGAAATTCAGTTTTCTGCTTGCAGAAATCATGACTTGCTGTGTAGCATTACTGCCATGAAGAACGATAACAGGATGCCGGACAGGATTGATGCAGTTGTGGCAGATATAGACTTCACACTGACCGTGAAGAACGGACCTTTGCCAAAGGAAACCAAGGAAGCTTTTGAAATCCTGCATGCTCATGGCGTCAGGATCGGCCTTGGAACAGGACGCCAGCTGACGGATCAGGTACTGCAAAGCGGCAGGAACTGGGGCCTGAGCTTTGAGCTTGATTTCTTTGTTGGTATGAACGGCGGAATGGTCAGAGATTGTCAGACCGGCTATGCGTATCAGATGGATCTGATGAATGAAAAGGATATGACAGATATTCTTTCAGCACTGATGCCTGTCATCATGGAACGGAAGATTGCCGTCAATGCAGAAGGCGGAGGAAATGAGTTCTGCATGAACTTCGAGCTGTATGCGGCGGACTTTGCAAAGCGGCATGGCAGTCCTTTGATTGACTGCAGCGGCGACATTCAGACATTCACTTCAAAGCCTTGTTTCAAGATGCTGTTCCGCTCGAAGAACAGGAATGATTCTGAAGCACTGCGGCAGCGGTTCCTGCAGTCCTTTCCGGAGCACTGGCAGATTGTTGAATCCTTTCCGGGGACACTGGAAGTCATGCAGGCAGGCATCACAAAGGGAAGCGGACTGCGGAAGTATGCCAAAGAGGCAGGAATCCCGATGGAACACATCATTGCCTTCGGCGACAATGAGAATGATATTCCGATGCTGAAGGAAGCAGGCTGGGGTGTCTGCCTTGCAAACGGCAGTGAACCGGCAAAGAAAGCTGCGGATGCAATAACAGAATATGACTGCCAGTCTGGTGGTGCTGGAAGATACCTGATGGATCATTACATCCATGAAAAAGGCTGGATGTAAGATTCACATGCTCATGAATGAGATGTGATTTCAGAAGGAGGAAGTGTATATGAAGAAGGCCATGACAGAAGGCAATGCATGGAAACAGATTCTGATGTTTGCTTTGCCTTTATTGCTGGGAAACCTGTTCCAGCAGACATACAACATGGCAGATGCGGCCATTGTCGGACAGACATTAGGTTCTGATGCACTGGCTGCGGTAGGTTCCTCTTCTTCCATACAGTTCATGGTTCTTGGCTTCTGCCAGGGCATTACCACTGGCTTTGCCATTCCTGTATCCGTTGCCTTCGGTGCAGGCAGGGAAGACAAGATGCGGCAGTATATCTACAATGCCGGCATCCTGTGTGTGATCACTGCGGCAATCCTGACGGGACTGACGGTATTCCTTTGCCATGGCATCATCCAGCTTCTCAATGCCCCGGCGGATATTGCCGGCAATGCATACACTTATCTTCTGATCATCTTCATCGGCATCCCTTGCACGATTCTCTACAACATCCTGTCTGCGATATTGCGTGCTGTGGGCGACAGCAGGACGCCGTTCCTCTTTCTTGCGTTCTCTTCCCTGCTGAACATCGGTCTGGATTTCTACTGCATCCTTTCCCTTGGCTGGGGTGTTGCAGGAGCGGCGATCGCAACTGTGTTCTCCCAGGGTGTCAGCGGCATCCTTTGCTGGATCCTGATTGCCAGGAAGTTCCATTTCCTGATTCCATCAGGAAGTGAGAGAAAAACCGACAGGGATATGGTGAACAGACTGCTTGGCCAGGGTCTTCCCATGGGCTTTCAGTTCTCCATCATTGCCATCGGATCCATGGTCATGCAGATTGCGAATAATTCATTAGGCACGACATACATCTCAGGGTTTGCGGCGGGCATCAAGATCAAGCAGTTCACCATGTGTCCTTTTGATGCACTGGGGGCTGCGGTCAGTACCTTCATTGCCCAGAACCGCGGTGCCAGGAACATAGACAGAATCAAGACGGGATTCAAGGTCGGTGTTACGACGGCTGTTGTCTACGGCATTGTTGCCGGTGTGTTCTTAGTCACTATGGGCAGGACCATGAGTCTGTTGTTTGTGTCAGGAGACGAGACTGCCGTGCTGGATGCTTCAAGTGCGTATCTGCGGGCACTGGGTTTCTTCTACTGGCTGCTTGGGCTGCTGATTGTGATGCGCATGAGTGTGCAGGGTGCTGGCTGGAGCAGGCGTGCATTGTTTGCCGGCATGCTGGAAATGATCGCAAGAACACTGGTGGCAGGACTTCTGACTTCAAGATTTGGCTTCACGGTGATCTGCTATACGGATCAGTGTGCCTGGATGTCTGCGTTCATCTACCTCATTCCAACCTGGATCTCCGCCATGAAGTACACAGAGCAGGAGATCCGGAAGGAAACAGCCTGAGGTTCAGGCAAAGGCAGCGGAAACCTTGCTGTAGAAATCCATCCATTCCTGGATCTCATCCCTGGAATAGCATTCATCCACCAGACGGTTGTAGAGCCTGTGGTAGGCCCGTGCCTTCTGAATACAGCTGTTCCACGGGTAGTTTTCAAGCACATGCAGGAAGGCATAAAGACGGGTGATATGCAGGGCACGAGGCTCTGCCTGGTTTTCTTCCAGGTAGTGAATGATCTGCCGGGTATCATAGCCCCAGTAAAGCAGGGTGTTGATGGTTCTGTTCCTCTGCAGGCGGGAAGTGATGACCTCGATGGGGGATTCACCCATTGAGATCAGGTAAAAGGAATCCGAGAGGGTTGTTCTGAATGATGTTTTGTTCATGATCTTCTCCTTGTCTGTCAGGACATCCATGGGATGTCTGACTGTACTATTGCCTGTCTGAAGCGATTTCCTCCGCAGAAACTGCACATTTTTCAGTTTTTTTCTGTGGACAGATGTCGGTGGAATTAATATATTAGTTGTGCAGCGCCGATCGTTCAGCAAAAAGAGCATCCGGCCATCAGCAGGAGAGCGGCAAGTGTTCGGTGCATCATCTGATCGTTCAGGGCCCGCAAGGGCTTTTTCAGATAAGAATATCCATGGCGGTACAAGTATGAATGTTGACAGCAGCATCCTGTCGGCAGCCCTCAAGGCTGTCAAGACAGTCTACGGCCTGGATCTGGATCCCGCAGTGGTTGCGGTTGAGGTTCCCCGTGATCCGAAGTTCGGTGATTATTCCGTCACCGTGGCCATGCGTCTTGCCAAGCAGCTTCACAAGAATCCGTTTGACATTGCCAATGCCCTGGTACCGGAGATTGAAAAGGAATTCCCGGAAGCAGAGAGCGTGACAGTCGTCAGGCCGGGTTTCATCAATTTCAAGATCCGCAAGGATTCCCTGGCAACAGTCATCAATACGGTCATTGAAGAAGGTGATGCCTGGGGCAGGAATGACAGCGGCAAGGGCAGGCGTGTGCTGGTGGAGTATGTCAGCGCCAACCCGACAGGCGACCTGCACTGTGGTCATGCCAGGAATGCGGCATGGGGCGACTGCATTACACGTCTCATGAAGGAAAGCGGCTATGATGTGCTGCGTGAGTACTACATCAACGATGCAGGACACCAGATCGTCATGCTGGGAGAATCCCTGATCTCCAGATACTTTGAACACTTCGGAAAGGAATACCCGCTTCCGGAAGAGGGATATCATGCCGAGGATGTCAGGCACATCGCTGATGAGATTGCGGAAGAAGACGGTGACAAGTGGCTCAATGCTGATCCTGAGGAACGTCTGACATACTTCAAGAAGAAGGGCACGGACTATGAGCTTGAGAAGATCAAGAAGGATCTTGCCCTGTACCGTGTGGAGTTTGATTCCTGGATGCATGAGACTTTCTTCTATGAGAATGATTCCAGGCGCATCAAGGACTGCCTGCAGAAGATGAAGGATATGGGCCTGACCTATGAGAAGGACGGTGCCCTGTGGTTCAAGTCAACCGAGTACGGGGATGACAAGGACCGCGTCCTGCGCAAGAGCGACGGTACCCTGGCATACCTGACACCGGATATCGCTAACCACCTGTATAAGGTGGAACGCGGATACACAAAGCTGGTGGACCTCTGGGGTGCGGATCACCACAGCTATGTCACCCGCATGCAGTGTGCCCTCAAGGCCCTTGGTCTTCCTGAGGATACCCTGTCTGTGGATCTGATCCAGATGGTGCGCATGGTTGAGGATGGCAAGGAAGTGAAGATGTCCAAGCGCACGGGCAATGCCATCACGATCCGTGAGCTCTGCGAGGATGTCGGTGTGGATGCCGCAAGATGGTTCTTCGTCTCCAAGGATGTGGCAACCCACATGGATTTCGATATGAAGCTGGCAAGGACAAAGGACAACAACAACCCTGTGTATTATGCCCAGTATGCATATTCCAGAATGTGCTCCATCCTCTCCAGGGAGGATCTGCCTGCATTCAAGGTCTGTGAGAGCTATGACAGACTGGCAGATGACAAGGAGCTGACGCTGATGCGCATGATCGCCGACTTCCCGAGGAATGTAGCAGAGGCTGCCGCAAACCGGAAGCCCAACAAGATCACGGAGTACATCATCTCCTTCGTCAAGATCTACCACAGCTGGTACAACAGCAGCCGTGTCAACAACCCGGATGATCCGGATCTGACACTGCAGAGAATGGGTCTGACAAAGGCCTGTGCCATCACGCTGAAGAATGCGCTGAATCTGGTCGGTGTCAGTGCTCCTGAGCGCATGTGAGCGCATTTACAGTTTCGCTCAGGAATCCTATACTTTAAATGTTGGCTTCCCTTTCTACGGTATGAAAGGCTGTCGCTCCTGCAAGGATGCAGGAAGACTGGCCGGGATGACCGGACGGGGAAGCTTTCTTCTTTTTTGCGGAGGTGTCTATGAAGGGAATCAACGTAAGAAGCGAGATTGAACCGCTGAAGAAGGTCATGCTGCACAGACCTGGCAGGGAGCTGCTCTATCTGACGCCGGACCGGCTGCCGGAGCTTTTGTTTGATGATATTCCCTACCTCTATGAAGCGCAGAAGGAACATGATGAATTTGCAAGGATCCTGAAAGAGAACCATGTTGAGGTTGTATATCTGGAAGACCTCATGACAGAAGTCCTGGCTGCACATCCGGAGCTGATTGACCCCTTCCTTGATCAATGGCTTGAGGAGGCGGACATCACCACAGCCAAGTGGAAGGCAAGACTTCGTTCCTATCTTCTGGATCATTACCGTGGCAAGGATCTGGTGCTCAAGACCATGGAAGGCATCACCCTCAAGGAGATCGGGGATCTGCATCCCTTCACCCTGCAGGATCTGATCGCTCCGCCGGATGATCTGGTCGTGGATCCGATGCCGAACCTTTATTTTGCAAGGGATCCCTTCGCCTCCATCGGCGGCGGTGTCTCCATCAACCACATGCGTTTCCCTACAAGATGCAGAGAGACGATCTATGCAGAATATATCTTCAGGTATCATCCCGATTTCAAGGATGTGAAGCACTACTATGACCGCACGCTTCATGCAAGCATTGAAGGCGGCGACATCATCAACCTGACAAATAACTGCGTGGCCATCGGTATTTCACAGAGAACAAGCCCTGATGCCATTGAGGCCATTGCCCGCAGGATGTTCAATGATCCGGACTGTGATGTCCGTACGGTGCTTGCCTTCCGCATTCCGGAAAGCAGGGCATTCATGCATCTGGATACCGTATTCACGGCAGTGGACTATGACAAGTACACCGTGCATCCTCAGATCCTGGGAACCCTGCAGGTGTTTGAGATCACACCGACGGACAATCCGCAGGAAGTGCAGATCAGGGAAATCCTTGGTACACTGGAACAGGTCCTGGAAAAATACACAGGCGTGGATCACGTACAGCTGATCCAGTGCGGTGACGGGGATCTGATCTCCGCTGCCAGAGAGCAGTGGAACGATGGTTCCAATACGCTCTGCATCGCACCGGGAAAGATCGTTGTCTATTCCCGCAATGTCGTGACAAACCGTGCCCTGCGTTCAGCAGGACTGGAAGTCATGGAGATGCCTAGCGCTGAACTTTCGAGAGGACGCGGCGGTCCCCGATGCATGTCGATGCCGCTGTGGCGTGAAGACTGAATGACAGAGTATTCCATATACAAAGGGAGGAAGGACTGAACATATGGGAGTGAATATCAGAGGAAGAAGTTTTCTTACATTGCTGGACTACACACCGGAGGAGATCAACTATCTGCTGGATCTTTCGGCTGAGTTCAAGCGTCTGAAGAGAGCAGGCGTGGATCACAGCTATCTGAAGGGCAAGCAGATCGTGCTGCTGTTTGAAAAGACATCCACACGTACACGCTGTGCCTTTGAAGTTGCCGGAAGGGATCTTGGCATGGGTGTGACATTCCTGGATTCCAAGTCTTCCCAGATGGGAAACAAGGAATCTCTGGCCGATACGGCAAAGGTGCTTGGCAGGATGTTTGATGGCATTGAGTACAGAGGCTACAAGCAGTCTGTTGTCGAGGATCTAGCAAAGTATTCCGGCGTTCCGGTATGGAATGGTCTGACGGATGATTTCCATCCGACACAGATGCTCGCTGATATCCTGACCGCAAAGGAAGAGTTCGGTGATATCCGCGGGCGCAAGCTGACATTCTTCGGTGATGCCAGGAACAATGTCGCAAACTCCCTGATGGTTGTCTGCGCAAAGCTTGGCATGCATTACTGCGCATGTGGGCCGAAGGAGAACATGCCCAAGGCGGAGCTGGTGGAAAAGTGCAGGGAGATTGCAAAGACAACCGGTGCCACAATCACATTGACCGACAGTGTGGAGGAAGGCGCAAAGGATGCGGACATCCTCTATACGGATATCTGGGTATCCATGGGTGAGGACAAGGCACTCTGGGAGCCTCGCATCAAGGCACTGAAGCCTTATCAGGTCAATAAGGAAGTCATGGCCATGGCAAAGCCGACGGCCATCTTTGAGCACTGTCTGCCGTCCTTCCATGACCGCAATACCACGATCGGTGAAGAGATGTATGAGAAGTACGGTCTGGAAGCCATGGAAGTCACAGATGATGTCTTCCTTGGCACACAGGCACGTGAGTTTGATGAAGCAGAGAACCGCATGCATACCATCAAGGCTGTGATGTATGCGACACTGAAGTGATCATGGCGGAAAGAATTGTCGTAGCCCTGGGCGGAAACGCCCTGGGAAAGACACCGGAAGAGCAGCTGGAGCTTGTAAAGCATACTGCTGTAACCATTGTTGATCTTGTGGAAAAAGGGTATGAAGTCCTGATCGGACATGGAAACGGTCCGCAGGTCGGCATGATCAACCTTGCCATGGAGTATTCCTCGCAGAACGGCGGCAGTACACCGGCCATGCCGTTTCCGGAGTGCGGTGCCATGTCGCAGGGATATATCGGCTATCACCTCCAGCAGGCCATTCAGAATGAACTGAACAGGCGCGGCATCCACAAGGACTGTGCATCTGTTGTCACACAGGTTGTCGTGGATCCCAGGGATCCTGGCTTTGAAAATCCAACCAAGCCGATCGGCAGTTTCCTGACAAAGGAAGAAGCGGAACGGATTGCAGCGGAAAAAGGATATACATTTGTTGAGGATGCCGGAAGAGGATACCGCAGGGTTGTTCCTTCACCGCTTCCAAAGCGGATTGTGGAACTGCGTATGGTGGAGACACTTGCCGCAGCCGGGGATATCGTCATCACGGTCGGCGGAGGCGGTGTTCCGGTCATTGAGACGGAACATGGTCTTGCGGGTGTTGCGGCGGTTATAGACAAGGACCGCTCCAGTGCGTTGCTTGCAGAGTCCGTGCATGCCGATCAGCTGATCATCCTGACGGCTGTGGACAGGGTGTGCATCAACTTCAACAAACCGGATCAGAAGGAAATTCCTTCCATGACGGTGAAGGAAGCAGAGCAGTATATCAGGGAAGGCCAGTTTGCCAAAGGCAGTATGCTGCCGAAAGTGGAATCCTGTCTGGAGTTCGTAAAGAACACAGGAAAGCCTGCCCTGATCACCAGCCTGTCAAGAGCTTCAGAGGCACTGGAAGGAAAGACCGGTACCATCATTACAATGGAATAGGTTCAGGAGGCAGAGACGATGGAGTTCCCTTCGATCTTCTTTGCCTTTTTCTTTGTTCTTGCGGCAATGCCGGAAAGCTCTTCCATGCCTGCAGGATGACAAAGGGAGGAGGAAATCAACGCGACAGACATGGAGACAAGCGGAAACATCCGTCTGTTACCGTCACGGTCTGCAGACTGAATATACCCTCGCTGTCTGTCCTCCTCTGTATACAGCGTGAAAGTTTCCCGTGAGAAACAGGAAGTCATCTTCCGGGCACAGGGGAGTGCATCTGCTTCAGAACAGATGATCACAAAATCATCTCCGCCGACATGGCCGATGAATGCATCTTCCGGAAAGGATTCTCTCATGGCACTGGCTGCCGCAAGGATAACCTGGTCTCCCAGCGGAAAGCCATAGGCATCGTTGAAGGCCTTGAAGTTATCCAGATCCACGTAGAGCACTGTCCATGTCCTTTCTGTGCGCAGCAGTTTCTGCAGATGCATCTGAATCAGCCGGTTGCCGGGCAGTCTTGTCAATGGATTGACATCGCTTGCCAGCTCCACCTCAACCTTAAGGAAGGAAAGCAGAAGATCCCTGACGCTGACACTGCCGGCGTATCTTCCGTTTCTTGTGATGGCAATGGCATCATAGACACTGGATTCATTCCTGGCCATCGCGGCTCTGGCAGTTTCTGCAATGCCTTCTTTTTCATCAACGCTGAGAAAGAAGGTATACATGATGGATGCACAGTCTGCCCGCATATGCAGGTTGTATCCGTACAGACCGCCGAACAGGGAATAAAGCTGATTTCTTGTCAGGATGCCGATGACATGGTCCTCATCATCCAGGATGAAGAATTCCCGGATGTGATAATCCAGCCTGGCTTTTTCATAGAGGTCCACTGCCATGTCATGGCTGTGTGCACTGAAGCCTTGTGAGGCAATGTCCTTCACGGTTTCATTCATATACAAAAGCGTACTGCAGAAAGGAAAACATCATGTATGGTTCTTGTTAGAAGCTGGTGAAATCATGCATGGAAAACGATATCGGAAAGCCTGCTGTCTTTTTACACACTGCGGACTTGCTGGTAGAATCATAGGGCGAGGTTCAGCTGATATGAAAGAAAATAAGAACGTAGTTGTCCGCAATATCCTTTCTGTTGCGGCTGTGATTACTGCAGGACTGATGGATGCCTGGTGCTACCGTGCCTTCCTGGAGCCGAATCATCTGGTTTCCACAGGTTTCTCCGGTCTGGCCCAGCTGGTCAGTCTGCTTGCAGGAGAAAGAATCAATCCCGGTACCATCCTGATCCTTCTGAATATCCCGGCAGTGATCCTGAGTGCACGCCATATCTCAAAGCGTTTCACCATCCTGTCTCTGGTGTATGTCATGGCCCAGTCCTTCTTCCTGCATGTCATGACATTCCACGTGCTGCTGGATGATCCGATGCTGCGTGTGCTGGCAGGCGGTGTGATTGCCGGCGGTGCGACACTACTGACACTGCAGTTTGATGCCTCTACCGGAGGCTTGGATTTCATCTCGATCTACTTTGCGGAGAAATACAACCGTTCCATGTGGGGTGCGGCATTCATGTTCAATGCTGCATTGCTGATTGTCCTTGGTGTGTTTGAAGGCTGGGACAGTGCCGTGTATTCCTTGGTGTGTGCCTATGTGACCACAAGACTTGTGGATACATTCCATGTGCGCTACAAGCAGGTAACCATGCAGATCTTCACGAAAAAGGAAAAGGAAGTCTGCCGGTATCTGGCAGAGGACAGCAGGCATGGCATTACCTGTACGCCAAGCTACGGGGGCTATTCGGGTGAACCGATCACCATGATCACCACCATTGTCAGTACCTATGAGGTCAAGGGACTGATCAAGGCAATCCGGAAGCTTGATCCGGATTCATTGATCAATGAGGTGGATACCAGAAGATTCCACGGATATTTCGATCAGGAACCATACTGAAAAAAGAAGCGGGTGAGCCGCTTCTTTCAGTCTGTGAGATCTGTGACGCTGATGCCTGTGCCGCTCTTTTCCGCAAGCTCCAGGGCATTGTCTGCTTTTTCAATCAGGGAATCCACCGGGGCATCCGCCATGACACCGCCGATACTGACAGTGATATGCACATCCTTGGCAGTGGCGGACTGGATCGCCTCCACACGGCTGCGGATGGTCTGCAGCTTTGTGTGCATTGCCTCAAGGCTGGCCATGTCATTGAAGACGACCAGGAAGAGATCGTTTTCATAATGAATGGCGGTATCCGTTGAACGCAGGGATGCGTTGATGATCCTTGCCGTCTTCTGCAGCAGTTCCACGGAACATGCATAGCCATACATGGTTGTGATTCCTGTAAGGTCATTGATTCTCAGGAAGGCAATCGCACTGCAGTAGAGGCTGTGGACAACTTCGTCATAGTACAGACGGTTGTGGCAGGCATCCACAGGTGTGCTGTAGTACTTCCTGTCATAGTCTTCCATGATCTTGTGGAAGCGTGTCTTGCCGAAGGCAGACAGGATGATGTGATCCAGCTTCATGACACATTCCATGACGCATGGCTGGCCATGGACGACAACATACTGTGAAACAACAAAGTATGCATCATCGCCGATGAACTCATACTTGCACTGGGTGGAGCGTGTCTTCAGGGCAGTCATGGAGATGCAGTTGACACAGCGTGTGGTCCTGTGCCAGATGCTGCTGCAGATCATATCGCTTTCCGCAATGTCTCCGTTGTCACGGAAGACAAGGACGCGTTCCTTCGTAGGATCCACAAGGCGCACGGTATCGAAGATCGTGCTCAGTTCCTTCATCCTTGCCTTGATATCCGGTTCCGAGGAAGATTCACTGCTGCCTCCCTGCGGGTTCATGAAGACCTTGTAAGCCTGCAGTTCCCTGCGGTCATGGCTGCTGATTTCATCAGAACCTGAAAGCTCTTCAATGCTGCGGAAGGCTTCATCGGAGCTGTAGACAACCTTCACCTCCGGGAAAATGGTGATGGAATTGGTGCCGATGCGGTGGATATCTGCGATATCCGCGGAGATATCATCCGCCAGGGTTTCCACCTCTGTCCTGTCGCCATAGCGGTAGAACACCACAAACTCTGCACCGTACAGTCTTCCGGCAGAGCCACGGTTGGCAATCCTGCGGGAAATGACGGTGGCTATCTGTGTGATCAGGGCATCTGCTGTATCACCGCCATAGGTATCGCGGATCCTGCGGATGTCAGGCACGGAGATGAAGAAGGCAGCGAAGCTGTTGCCTCTGAGCTTGTAGTCTTCCGTATAGCTGATCCAGGTATCCATGATGCCCCTGGCATTGCTGAGATGCGTCACGGTATCGGTAACGATATAGGAGCCAAGGTCATTGCCTCTGCCCTGGGTGCTGTCGACATCCACGAAGTTTCCGATCAGGCCGACGATCTTGCCGTCCTTGTAGATCGGATACTTGGAAGCGGCGATGTTGTGCACGACACCGCGGATGATGCACTTGCCCGGCACATTGATGACTCTTGCCCCGCGCAGCACGGCATATTCATCGTTGCGGTAAGGGTCGTTGTTGACATGCCAGTTCATGTCCTCGTCTGTCTTGCCGAGGATATCATCCACGGAAGCCAGGCCATAGTAATCCAGGAAGCTGCGGCTTGCGCCTACAAAGCGTCTCTGGGTATCCTTCCAGAAATAGTGGATGTTGGTGGAACGCAGCAGGTTCTCCCACATCTCTGCTTCCGACAGTGCAATACTTCCGTTTGCCGTCGGGAAGAGAATATCCTTCTCATTGCCGGATTCACCATAGTGGTGCATCAGCTCCTGTGCAATGCGGGGTTCATCAATGGCGGCAGGACGGACGCAGTACAGGTATACATGTCTTCTTTCCGTGACATTGGAGATGATATGGGATTTCCAGTGATAGCTGCCGTCCGGCATTCTTGTACGGAAGTATTCCGTTACATAGCCCTTGCCGTTTTTCAGAATGCGTTCGTCGATCGTGCCGGCATCCGTAAAACGCAGATAAAGTTCACGGTCCTCCGGATAGATCAGATCCGCGGTCATGTACCGGCATTCCAGGATTGTTTTCCCGTTCTTCAGGATTTCCGATCCACCGCTTCCTATGAGCATGCGGATTTCTTCATTCTCATAGTCAACCATATAGACGGAGTCATACAGGTAGTAGAGGTTGTGCAGGATGGAATCCAGTGTTTCTTGTTTCTTGTGTGTGCTGCTGTTGGTGATGTTCTCAATCTCAACGGCATACATGGCATGCCTGTCAAGGCGTGAGATCACAGTATAGGTAACACGCAGATAATCATTGCGCACAGGAATGATGAAATAATGACGGTCATGATCATCCTTGTTTCCGTCTGCCGTCTGACGCAGGGTCTTGGCCAGTGGTGTCAGCGGGGAATTGATACCTTCCTCCACTTCGATGATGCCCTTGTCGCTGATCTTGCTGAGGGTGCTCATGAAGGCATCATTGATAAAGCGGAAATCAAACTTCCTGCCGTTGTCTTCAACAATGGCAAGGGATTTTCCGGTGATGAAATCAACATGGCTGACCGCATCGAAGTAGCTCTTCCAGGATCTGGTCTCAACCTTGAGATTCTTGTCCAGGATGGCCTGCAGGCTCTCTCCATAAGGCTCCGGCTTTCCGAACAGATATCCCTGCACCTTTTCACAGCCGATCTTCTTCAGGAATTCATACTGCTCCTTTGTCTCAACACCTTCCGCCAGTGTCTGTGTACCGATATGCTTGGACATGGATACCGTGGAGGTGATGATGGAACGGGACTTCTGGGTGAAGGCAGAGAGGAACTTCATGTCAATCTTCAGCTCATCGAAGTCATAGTCCTTGAGAATGTTCAATGAAGAATAGCCGGAGCCGAAATCATCCATCCAGACCTGGTAGCCTGCCGCATGAAAGCGCTCAATCTCCTTGGAGATGCGCAGGGCATCATGCACGAACATGCTCTCTGTGATCTCAATGTGGATCATGTCACGGGGAACATCATATTTCCTGAGCATTTCCTCGACAACGGAAAAGATATCGCAGTCAAAGAAATCACCGCGGGAAAGGTTGAAGGAGACCGGCACCACCGGAATCTTCTTCTGCATGCATTCATTGTAGTTGCGGCATACAAGCTCGATCATGCATGTATCAAGCTTGTACGTCTGATGAGACTGTTCCAGCACCGGAATGAAGTCTCCCGGAGAAAGGAAGCCATATGCCGGATCAATCCAGCGGGCCAGGGCTTCCATGCCGCAAAGGGCACCGGAGATGGTACGGATGACCGGCTGGTAGTATGCCTGGATCCATCCCTTTTCCACTGCTTCATCGATATGGTCGGAAACATACTGCTGACGCAGCAGGGTTTCCTCCAGCTTCTTTGTATAGAATGCGTAGTACTGCGAAGGAATATTGCGGATGCTGTCAGCGGCAGCCTTTGCCTTTTCACAGCAGTCGGCAGGATCCTGCATGCCTTCCATGCGGTAGATGCCGGTTTTCACTGTGAGGCGGAAATCAGCCATGCGATCTGTGGCAAGGGAATGCAGCTGCTGAATGCGTGCCTCCAGATTGTCATCGATCACCTGCAGGACGAAATGGTCTGCATTGAAGCGGGCAATCAGTTCATCCGGGAAGACTTCCAGAAGAACATCTGCCAGTGTCTGCAGTGCCTTGTCGCCATTGGA
>OMUX01000399.1 GCA_900314345.1 uncultured Erysipelotrichaceae bacterium
CTTGCCGGTGCCGGGGTTGTGACCTGGGAGTCGGCAACGACTTCATTGAGGACATTGGTCGGAATGCGCCTCTGGCTGTTTTCCACGACCTTGTCGATCATCGGCATGATTGTGCTGACACGCTGATGCGTCAGAGCGGAGACGTACACGATCGGAGCATAGGGAAGATAGACGAATTCATTGCGGATCTTCTTCGTGAATTCGTTCATCGTATTGTTGTTCTTCTCAATGGCATCCCACTTGTTCACAACAATGATGACCGGCTTGCCGGAATTGACGGCATAGCCTGCCACATGCTTGTCCTGTTCGCGGATTCCCAGCTGCCCGTCCAGCACAAACAAAGCACAGTCGCAGCGTTCAATGGCTTCCATGGCACGCAGAACGGAATACTTCTCCACAGATTCGTATACTCTTCCGCGCTTGCGGATGCCGGCGGTATCCACGATGACATAAGGCTTCTTGTTCCAGGTGAATGCCGTATCCACGGCATCCCTGGTCGTGCCCTGTTCATTGGCCACAATGGCCCTGTCTTCATTCAGGATGGCATTGACAAGCGAGGACTTGCCGACATTCGGTTCCCCGATGACGGCAATCCTTGTGCCTTCGGGTTCTGCTTCCTTTGTTTCCTCAGGAAAAGCTGCCACACAGGCATCCAGGATATCGCCGATGCCTGTTCCATGCACACCGGAAACCGCAATGGGATCACCGACGCCAAGGGCATAGAATTCATAGATATTCGCAATGCGGCTGGTATCATCCACGGCATTGACCGCCAGCACCACAGGCTTCTTTGAACGCTGCAGGCGCTGGGCAATATAATTGTCATCATCGGTCAGACCGATCTTGGCAGAAGTCACGAAAAGAATGACATTGGCTTCTTCAATGGCAATCTGTACCTGGGCACGGATCTCCTCCTGATACGGCTGGTTTTCCAGTTCGATGCCGCCGGTGTCAATGAGACGGAACTCCCTGCCAAGCCATTCTGCCTTTGCATAGATCCGGTCTCTTGTCACACCCGGGGTATCTTCCACAATGGAAACACGGGAGCCGGCAATGCGGTTGAAGATCGTGGACTTGCCGACGTTCGGACGTCCGACAATCGCTACTACAGGGACGCTCATTTCACATCTCCTTCGGAAAGAAACGGCTTTGCAAGATCCAGGATCCTGTCCACGGTTTCTTCAATGCTCAGATCTGAGGTATCAATGCACACAGCATCCTCTGCCTGTACCAATGGGGAGGCAGCACGGTGGGTATCCTGGTAATCCCTTTCCTCGATCTCCTTTTCAATCGTTTCAAGATCCGAGGTGGCAATGCCTTCTTCCTGGTTCTGGTTCAGACGTCTTAGTGCCCTTGCATGGGCACTGGCGGTCATGAAAACCTTGACCTCCGCATCCGGAAGCACGACGGTTCCGATATCCCTTCCATCCAGGATATAGCCGCCGTTTTCTGCGATTTCCTGCTGTTTCCGGACCAGGGCGGCCCTGACCTTCGGGTGCTTTGAAACACAGCTTGCCGCAAGGCTCACTTCATCGGCACGGACCGCATGGCTGATGTCCTTGCCATCCAGGATGACACTGCCGTCATTCTTCATCTCAAGAACGGAATGACTGAGAAGATCCACGAGGGCATCTTCATCCTCCAGGCTCACATTCTGCTGCAATGCTTTATAAGCACATGCCCGGTACATGGCACCGGTATTGAGATGCACATAGCCAAGCTTCTGTGCAAGAAGAGAAGCGATCGTACTCTTTCCGGCAGCGCTCGGGCCGTCGATTGCGATATTGATCTTCTTCATCCGATGATTCCTCTTGCATGCAGTACCCAGTAGATCACAAACAGCAGGATCACGATCAAGGCAATGATCAGGACAATGAGCACGACATTCAGCACCTTGTTGGTGTGCTGCATCTTGTCATTGAACTCATTGAGGTTGTCCTCATAGTCATCCATCTGCGCACGCATCTGGGTTGTTTCATTGAGCAGCTGTTCCCTTGCCGTACGGTCATCATAGCTGTGCTTCGGCTGTTCCTGCGGCTTTTCCTCTTCCCTGGGGGCTGCCTGTTCATTGATCAGGTTCTGTACTTCCGCAGCGATATCATCCCTGGTCATGGTACGGGTATCCGGTGTGACATCCTGGGGATCATCATCCAGGGAGTCCAGGAAATCATTGATGTTGGTGATCTGCCTGCCGCTGACCGGAACATCACGTGTATCCTGTTTCGCAGGCTTGCTTTCCACGACAGGTCTTGCCTCGGGGATCTGTCTTGTCTTTTCTGCTTCCTTCCGCACCGGTGCTTCATCCGGATACGGCTTCTTCGGTGCCTGGACAGGCGCATCGCCGCGCAGGCTCTGCAGGACATTCAGGTCCGTGTTGGTGCTGAAGGCATTGCCGGCATCCTTGTTGTACTGCTTGACCTCCTTGATGTATTCGTTGAGGTATTCATTGTCAAAGACACTGGTATAGTTTTCATTCTGGTGCAGATAAGGCGCACTGAAATCCGGTGTGCTCTTTTCCTCTTCTGCCTTTGGCTGTGCACTGTCTGTCTCTGCAGGCTGTGCCGCATGGCTTCTGCGTCTTGCATGCACAGGATCCGCATCCGCTGCCGGTGCGTTCTGCGGTGCAGCAAAGTTCCGGGAATTGATCTGGTTCAGACGTTTCTCAAATGTATCAAGATCGCGGCTTGTGACATCCGTTTCCGCATCATTCTGCATCTTTGCGCGCAGATCTTCATATTTGGCTGTTCTTGAGTATTTTGGCATGGCTATCGTATCTCCGCATTTCTGTGTCATTATAGCATGGAAAAGCCGCACGGAATGCCTGTCTGAGGACTTCCATGCGGCTGTTTGCGACATATATTCAGGCTCTTCCGCAGTATCTGCCGTCCGCGGTGGATACCGTGACGACTTCCTCGTTCTGGATGAACAGCGGAACCTTGATCTGCAGTCCTGTTTCAAGGACGGCATTCTTCAGGGCAGCGGTTGCTGTGTCGCCCTTGACGGCCTGTTCGCATTCCACGATCTGCAGGTCCACCTTGTCCGGCAGGATGACGCCGAGCACTTCCCCTTCATACATCGTGACGTTGACATCGCTGTTTTCCTTGAGGAACTGCATCTCCCACTTCAGACGGTCCTTGGGGATAGAGATCTGGTCATAGGTTTCATTGTCCATGAAGACCAGGGAATCACCGTCATCATACAGGTACTGCATCGGCTTGCGCTCAACATTGGCCTCCTGGACCTTGTCGCCGCCGGTGAAGGACATTTCATTGATGACGCCGGTCCTGAGGTTCTTGACCTTGACCTTGACGATCATCTGGCGCATGGCAGTCTTGTTCAGTGCCAGGTTCAGCACTGTGTAGATATTCTTTTCATATTCAAAGCTTGTTCCGGGTTTCAGATCATTTACGATTACCATGAAATTCACACTCCTGACTGCCTTTTATTCTATTGAAACAGGGCTTTTTGTCAATGAATCATGAATTTCTGAATTTTCTGCGGGGGATTTCCTTTCAAACAGGCAATAAGTAACAGTGAGGGAGGAAACATGCGTGAACGATTGATTGAAATCCTGCGGATTGCCCTGCGGAACCATGTAACGGACATCCACTTCAGCCTGAAGGAGGACGGAAGCCTGGTCATTGAGATGCGGGTATCCGGCATCATCCGGAGATTAAGACCCGGAGACGATGATGCAAGGTTCTTCCACTACCTCATGTACCGGGCAGACCTGGATCTCTCCGATGCCATGGAGCCGCAGACCGGAAGCTTTGAGGAAACGGTGGACAACGAGACGCTGGCATTGCGCTTTGCCTTGGTGACAAGCTACCACGTTACAAGCGGTGTCTTAAGGATCCTGAACAACCATGGAACACTGAAAAGCGAACAGCTGAGCTTTGATGAGGATCAGGTGCACTGGCTGCAGAATGTCATGAAACACCGCAGCGGTCTTGTGATCTTCAGCGGTCCGACAGGTGCCGGCAAGACGACGACACTGTACACATTGCTCAATGAGGTGAAGGGAAAGAAGATCTTCACCCTGGAGGATCCCATTGAAGTCTACAACGGGAAGTATGTGCAGCTGGCGGTCAATGAGAAGCGTGGCTTCGGGTATGCGGACGGCATCCGGCAGCTGATGCGCCATGATCCGGACATCATCATGATCGGTGAGATCCGTGATGAACAGGCCGCAAGGATGGCAGTGCGCTGTGCCCTGACGGGACATCTAGTGGTGACCAGCCTGCATGCCGGATCCTGTGTGATTGCCCTGGAAAGAATGATGGATCTTGGCGTGAACAAGGCACAGCTTCTTGATGTCATCAGAGGCATCAGCAACCAGCGTCTGTTTGACACGGAAGACGGAAGGAAGACATGCGTCTATGAAATCATGGATCAGAAGGAGGTGATGCACTATTGCACCAGAGGAACCTGCAGTGATCGATTCACCCCGCTTGCAAAGGCGGTGGAAAATGCCGTGGAAAACGGCTGGATCCCTGCTGAGCAGGCACAGGAAGACCTTGATTGATGAAGAGGACTGCCATTCCATCCGGGATCTTCTCAACAACGGCTTCTCGTTCCGGGAGGCTCTGGACCTGCTTGAAACAGAGCAGAACCAGAAGGTCTTCAGCATCATCCGCAGGAATCTGGAAAACGGGGAAGAGGCAGGCAGCTTCCTTTCGGAATTCCTTCCGGTGCAGTACCGCAGCCACTTTGCCTGCTTTCTGCGTTTTCTGAATCTGGCCGATTCTCTGTCCCTTTCCATTACGGTTGCCGATGAGGACAAAAAGGAAAAGGAGAATCTGGTCAAACAGCTGTTCTACCCTGCCCTGCTCTTCTTTGCCGGTACGATCGGCATCCTGATCTTCACAAAGTTCTGCTTCCCGCCATTGATTTCAATGATGGAAAGCTTCCGTGTGGATCCTTCCGGCAGCATCCTGCTTGCAAGGATGATGGAGATGCTTTCCTTCACATTGCTGACACTGGCTGGCTGCGCAGCTGTCATGGTCCTTCTTCTTAAGCGTCCCGGCAGTGCCATGAAGTACTATGGTGCCTTTGCAAAACGGCATCCGCACAGTCTTCCGGTAACGATCACGTCCCTTGATTTCGTGCGTTTCTATCATGAAGCATCCCGCATGGAGCCTTCCACCAGGAAGGTGCTGAAGCTTCTGGAGGAAAACGTGCAGAAGCCCTTGACCAGTCATATTGCATGTCTTGTGGAGGTAAAGCTTCAGGAAGGCTGCAGCTTTGAAAAAGCCATGGAAACAGAGTGGCTGGATCCGATGCTCAGGAGGTTTGTGAAGACGGCTGTGTATGCCTCCAACCTCAATGAGATGCTGGAAAGCTACCTGCAGCTTGCAAGGAAGCGGGTTCAGCAGAAGACAAAGCGGTTAACAGCCATCGTTCAGGTGTGTGCCTATGGCATCATCGGCATGGTACTGATCCTGGTGTATCAGGTACTGATGCTGCCGATGTCCATGCTCTCTCAGTTCTGAAAGGAGAACATTCAAATGAAAAACAGAAAAGGATTTACGCTTCTTGAGATGATCATCGTCGTCACGATCATCTCCATTCTCTTCCTGCTCACCGTGCCAAACATCCAGAAGACGCTTGGCATCGTGGACAAGCGCGGCTGTGATGCCCTCTCCAAGACCGTGGATTCCGCAATCCTGCAGTACCGTCTGGACCATGGCACAAACCCGGGCAGCGCCCAGGATCTTGTTTCCGAAGGACTGCTGACAAACGAGCAGCTGACCTGTGATGACGGAAGGACGATCAGTGTCTCAAACGGCCAGGCGCAGGTCCACTGAGGGCTACACCCTTCTGGAGATGCTGGTGGTGATGCTGGTCATGGCAGTGCTTGCAAGAACAGCGTATTCCCTGCGGGCTATGACATCCATGGACTATCACCTCTTTCCTTCCCGTCTTGTCCTCACCCAGTCGAGAAGCCTTGTCTCCGGCATCCCGCAGGAGATGGAAGAGCAGGATGCAGAGATCCGCTTCAACGGCAATGCCGGCATCAACAAAGCCCGTACACTCACATTTCCTGAGGCAGGGAACCGGAAGATCGTGCTGGAGCTTGGCACAGGGACGTTCGATGAAAGGGAGTAAGGGATTTGCCCTTGCGGACAGTCTGATTGCCGTTACACTGTGCTCTGTGACGATCTCCCTGGTCTCTTCCCTTGTCATGAGCCACGTCAATGCACAGCGGATCCTGCAGGAGGCCATGGAGGAAAACGAGCAGGCATGCCAGGAAATCTATGAAGCCATGGAGACATGCATCATCTGCACGCCAACACCAGTACCGCCTGTTGAAAGCGAGGAGCCATGGCAGGAGAACTCCTGATCTGTCTTTATGTATGTGCTCTGCTTGTGCCGGTGTCCTGCATGGGACTTTCACTTGCGATGAACTGTGCGGAAAATCCGTTGAACATGCAGGATGACATCACAACGGCACAGCTGCGGCATGCACTGAACCTTGCGGATGACTTCCAGGTATCTTCCGGCATGATGACATTCTCGCTGAATGAACAGGAATGCTCGCTGTCAGTGATCAACGGGAATCTGGTCATGAAGCCAGGCACCCGGATCTACTACATGAATCTTGATGATGCATCATTTCAGCAGAATGGAGAAAGGATCTTCCTGACCTATGAGAGGGACGATGAAGAAACAACAAGGGAAATCGCACACGAATGAAGGCTTTGCCAGCGTGTACTTCCTGGGACTGTTCCTGAGTGTCATCACGGTTTCCGCAATGGCGCTTGAAATGCAGGATAACCGCATGAAGGCAGCCCTCAACAGCATGCAGGCAAACCTGTATGCCGCAGAAGAGGCCGCCGCATTGTCCAGCCTGCAGTGCATGCTGAAGAATGAGAAGATCAACGATGCTTTTTCCAACGGTGTGGTATCCGGCAGTGTGTCAGTGCAGGGTGACATCCTTAAGGTTGAAATCTCTGCCCCCTGTCCGGAAACACTGTTTGTCACGTATCACGCGGAAACAAAAAGCCTGGACTCCTATGAAGTCAACAGGAACCAGGCTGTGATGGAATAGTCAGTACAGGGATGCAGTGCCCATCACCAGATAGGCATTGGTCTTCTTCTCCTGTCCGATCGTGGAGTCAGGACCGTGTCCAGGCAGAACCTTGAGATCATCTGACAGTGTGCTGATGTATTTCAGGGAGGCTGTCATGTCTTCCTCGCTTCCCCCGAAGAGATCGGTCCTTCCGATATCTCCGGCAAACAAGGTATCGCCGGTGAACAGGACGTTGCGGTACTGGATGAGCACGGAACCCTTGGTATGGCCCGGGGTATGGTGAATCGTAAGGTCGAATGTGCCGATGGTCATATGCCCTTCCGTCAAGAAGGACGGTGTGTGATACA
>OMUX01000178.1 GCA_900314345.1 uncultured Erysipelotrichaceae bacterium
GATCATGACGGATTGTTCCGGATCAAGCTGTGAGATGTCATCATACCAGCTGGTCATGACAAGAACGTCCTTTCCTTCCAGCTGTGATTCCATGCCTTCTGCCTTTCCCCAGTCATGGTTCACAAATACAGCATTGTCCTGATCAGCCTGCTGTCTGTATGCATACTTCAGGGCATTGGCCTGCCGTTCATTGACACCAAGGAACAGAACACTGTCCTCTTTGTCCAGCGGAAAGACGTCATCATTCTTCACCACGGTCACACAGTCCTGTGCAATGATTCTGGATTCTGCTTTATGTTCTTTCTGCATGGCTTCAAAATCAACAGATTGTTTTTCTTCTTCCTTGAAGTATCCATGCCGGATCTTGTATTCCAGGATCCGCAGCACGGATTCATCGACCCTCTCTTCTGAGATGACCTTGTCATTGACATCTTTTGTCAGTGAAGCAAGCAGTGCATCCAGCTGTTCATAGCAGCTGCTGTCATTGCATGTCACCGGCATTAACAGAAGATCATCACCGGCAAGGATGGCAAGCCGACAGGCATCTTCAATGGTGAAATCTGCACTGATGGCATCCATGCGCAGACTGTCTGTAATCACAAGACCGTCATAGCCAAGATCACCACGCAGGATGTCCGTGATCATGTGCTTTGACAAAGATGCTGGCAATGTGATTTCCTCGCCGTTTACAGTCCTGGCTGTTTCCTCAATGATCTGCGGATACTGGATGTGGGCAGTCATGATGAGATCTGCACCGTCCTGTATATTTTCAATAAAAGGCTTCAGGTCTGTTTCCTGCAGCTGTTCATAGGTTTCATTCACAGACGGCAGTCCGGTATGGCTGTCCGTGTCTGTATTGCCATGCCCTGGAAAATGCTTGAGGCAGGAACCCACATTGTGTTCCTCCAGTCCCTTCCGGTATGCTTCGGAAAATACACTGACAAGGTCCGGATCATCGGAAAAGGAACGGATGCCGATGACAGGGTTGGAAGGATTGCTGTTGACATCAGTGTCCGGCGCAAAGTCCGTGTTGATGCCAATGGCAGAAAGTTCTTCGGCAATGATAGAAGCTGCCTTCTCTGCGTTGTCAGGATTCCCCGATGCACACAATGCCATATTGCCGGGGGTATCCGTGCCAAAGGAAAGCCTTGTGACATAACCCCCTTCCTGGTCAGTGGCGATCATGTAAGGAGTACCGGTATTCAATGTATTCATGACAGTGATCAGCGCAGATGTCTGTTCAAAGTCTGCCAGGTTCTGTGCAAACAAGGTGATCCCGCCGAAATGATAGTCAGAGAAAAGACGGGAAGCTTCCTCATTCATGTCTGTGAAGTCATTCCCGTTCCATGTTTCCACACTGATGACCATCATCTGTTCCAG
Organism: uncultured Erysipelotrichaceae bacterium; assembly: GCA_900314345.1. Taxonomy (GTDB): domain Bacteria; phylum Bacillota_I; class Bacilli_A; order Erysipelotrichales; family Erysipelotrichaceae; genus Bulleidia. The sequence continues at coordinate 1,381 of OMUX01000178.1, forward strand.
CTTGTCTTCCAGACGCATGGAGGAAAGGATTTCCTGTGCCTGTGCAAGCACAGGATCCGGTGTTTCCTGCACTGCAGAAGCAGATGCACTGCTGCAGCCTGCAAGGCATATACAGCACAGCACCGTCATCATCTTTTTCATGCCTGAAAACAGGTCAGTATCCCTGTTCAATGTCTTCCTCAATGCCATACTCCTTTGCGAAGTCTTCAAGGTCCTTGTCATTGCCAATGCGCATGACCTCTCTGAATTCACCTGTTGTTCTGTTTTTGAAACCGGCGGTTTTTTCACCGGTGCAGATGCTGACACGAAGCCATGGCTTCCATTGCTCCTTGTCGTAATCCTTCACTGGTGTCTTTTTATGAAAGAAGCTCATTCCTCACTCTCACCAGGATGGTCGAGTTCATCGAGTTCTTCATCAATCAGCTTCTTGAGGCCTCTGAGTTCCTCTTCTGTTAATGTGATGCCCTTGCCCATGCGGGAATGATCTCCGTTCCATGGACGCAGGTCATACTTGGGATCGCCATCGTTCCAGCTGACCATATTCAGTTCCTTGTGCATGGAACCAGCACCTTCCGTCAAAGCACCGATATATTTTGTAATGTCATATTTGATTTCCACCATGATGTTTTTCTCCTTGCTTTTCTACTGACCATGATAGCACGCAATGGAGAAGATACGAAAATACCGTCGGTATGTCTGAACAATATCAAAGATCGCCTTGAAGCCTTGCACTGTATATCTGTAGCTGTGACCGTACGTACAGCAGGCGGAAGTCTGGTGAATCACGAGCCCCCGGAAACCCCGTCTTCAACGCATATTATGGGTAAGGCTGGGAGGACTTCACATATGCAAGGACTGCAATCATAACTGCTGCAGTCACCGCCAGATATGTCCTAGGCTTCACGGTTCTTCTCTGTTCTTTGGAAACTTTGGTTCTTTCTTCCCCTCTTGCGATTTCGATAAAACGGCTGTCAAGAATATACAGGATTCCAGCACATATTAATTACCACGTCTGAGCCGTATTTCAGGCGTATCACTCTGGGCGTTTGACAGAAAAAGAAACTTGCCGCAAGCAGCAGAGATTCCTGGCTTTCAGCCAGGAAAGGGCATAATAAAGCAAAAAAACAGGTGAAAGAAAACAAGATACTGAAAAAAGTTAACCAGCATTCTGACCCTCTGCCTTCTTACTTTCATCTTTTGCCCGAGAAAACGGATCTTCTTTTTCAGAGCTGATTTCCTCCTTCGTCTTATTCAGGTAATCATCCTGAACAGAGCTGCTGGCAATAACCTTCACATGTCCATCCTTGAGTGCTGCAGACATATCAAACTGAGCATGAAGAGCAGCAGCGCGCTGTTCCTCCATGTCCTTCTGATCCTTTTCAATATCAGCAATACGTTTCTGACGCTGCTGTTCTTCAAAAACTTCAGCTTCATTCAGCGCCGTCTTATGCATCGTCCGCCAATAACAGGTAATCTCCATGTCAGCAACCGCACATCCACCCAGCAATGCGAACAACAGCAATGCGTGAAAATGATACTGGTTCTGATTCTCAACAAGCATGTGCAGCGCTGCGGTACCAAGGAACAGCAAAGTAACTGCATAGCGGGAATCAATACGCTTCTTGATCTGATATATTGTTTCTATCAGCACGAGAACCAGAAGACCTGCATAATAGAGGTCGCTGAAATCACGCATCTTCAGCAGGTATGCTTCACGTTCAGTAGTCAGATTACCCTGCTGATGCATGAAGAGAATATTCCACGAAGCACCGTAATCATCATTGCCCCAGAGAACCTGGTATTTATAAATGAACAGGTTCAGCAGTTTATCAGGATCATCCTGCAGCCTCCGGAAGGCAAGATCACGGCAGGCTTCCTGTGCAGCCGATGGCGACCCGGTTTCATCAAGCACTTGGTAAAGGTACGCAGAATCTTCATCGTTCAAGCCGCCATGGCTCTCAGAGTTAAGGCCAACCAGCAGGT
>OMUX01000121.1 GCA_900314345.1 uncultured Erysipelotrichaceae bacterium
TCTGCACGATCTCATTGCGCTTCTTCTCGCCGCCGGAGAATCCTTCATTCAGGAAACGGAAGGCAAGATCCTCCTTCATCTGCAGATCCTTGATGGTCTTCTCCATGGACTTGATGAATGTGAACAGCGGCACCGGTGTGTCCCTTCTTGCATTTATTGCAGCACGCAGGAAGTCATTGTTTGTCACACCCGGGATCTCCTGGGGATACTGCATGGCAAGGAACAGGCCTGCCCTGCTTCTTTCATCCACGGACATGGCCAGCACATCCTTGCCGTCATAGGTAATGGAGCCGCTGGTCACCTTGTATCTCGGGTGGCCCATGATAGCCGCTAACAATGTGGACTTGCCGTTGCCGTTAGGTCCCATGAGGGCATGTACTTCATTCTCCCTGACAGTCAGGCTGACGCCTTTTAGTATTTCCTTATCTTCCACGGATACGTGGAGGTCCTTGATCACAAGATCCTTCATAGAATACGTCCTTCTCTCTTTTTACCGGAGGTGATTATAACATGAATTACCACGTCTGAACCGTAGTTAGGCGTGGTTTCGACAGGCAGAGCTTCACCTGTCAGGGAGATCCACGGCTCCCTCTACCCAATCATGGGTTACTTGCTCAGTTCGATATCAGGATGTCTGATATATCTGACATTGGTGAAATCAAGGTTACAGCTGAATGCATCACTGTACTTCTTGCGGAGGATATTTGCGCTGCCGTTCAGATCTGCATTGATCTCTGTTCCGTCTTTTGTTTGGTACATTCCTCTTCTGATCCGCTTCCCGCTGAATGATGAAACAGCATCTTCTCCATATACCGGAATTTTGTCACGGTCAATGAAGGATGCCTTTGAGGTATAGGACTCTTCCTGCTCAACATAGCGGATGCCGTTTCTTTCACACAGCCAGATAATAATGCATTTCAGCTGATCAAACGGAATCTGTACAAAGTTCTGGTTGTTCCTGTGCCCGGTGTTCACTTCCTGCTTCCAGAACGGATTTGACCCCATCACCACGGTGTCGATACGGTTTTCTACGCACCATATGACGAACAGCTTTCCGCTCTTCAGCATATAGTCATGAACACGGTTGTTTCTCTTTCTGCATACACGTTCAGACTGCTTTGTTGGTTTGAATTTCACCTTCTTTCCCTTTGTCTGTGCACTGACAAGTCCTGCATTCCTCTTGTTGTATTCACGGTTAATGGACTTCAGTGGTTTGCCGTTGAAGATCAGGCATTCCAGACCACAGTTGTTCGTTACCGCCATCAGGTTGTTTACACCAAGATCAACTGCTGTAATCCTGTGCACCTTCTTCTGTACTGCAGGCTGACTTCTTTCATCGTCGAAAACAAAGGAAACAGTATAAACACCGTTATTCCTGATGACGTGCACTTCCATCAGCTTCCCGGGAACATTCTTTCCCAGCTTCAGTCTTTCCTTCGTCAGCGGAAGCTTGGCATAATATTCGCCCTTCTTATTCCTGTAGATCACACAATCCTGATTGGAAATATCAAAGGAAGCCGTACCGCCTTTATGCTTGTATTTCGGAAGCTTCGGTTCTCCGGTGAACAAGGAAGGATCAGCCTGATATTGTTTCAGAGCTTCGAAGAAAGAGCTGATATTCCTGACTACATGTTTCAGAGTATTCTGTGCTTTCTGTCTTGGAAGACCTTCAGCTTTGTAGTCTGGGTTATTCGTTTTCTTCATCAGTTTATCCAGTGCAGTATAACAAAGGACTCCGGAAGGAGGAACAGATACGCCCTCAACAGACTTGACTTCATCTCTGATTTCACGCTCATTGTCAAACCACTGGTTTCCTTCTTTCTTTGAAGAAGACATCAGCTGCCTTTCACGGAACAAAGCGGCATTGTAAAGATTCGCCGAAAGATGGGCAATCCGGTCGAAGTACGGATAAAGGGCATCACTGTGCCTGATGTCGATGTTTCTGGTGTAATACATTACGTTTAGTCTCCGGCCAAACAATTTACAGTTCTTAATAAAGCAACATTATTATAGCACAACAGCATTCCCTTGTACCATAAATATGCATAATTCGAAACATACGAGCACATTGTCTTATGTTAACGACCAGGAATGCTGAAGCATAAAAGTATTATATCAGCCAGCAGAAAGACCAGGCCATTCATCCACGCCTGATCCATTGATCAGACGTGGTACTCTGGACGTTGGATAGGATGTTTTTACATTGTTGAAAGACGCCCTCAGACTGGACAAACTCTTGAATCTGATCATTCTGCATGTTCAGGGAAAATTCAGATTCACCAGGCTCAGTGCAAATTGCAAAGGCATATCTTCTGACATATAATGATGAGGCGTTTTTCAAGGAGGAAGCATGGGTAAGTTCATTAAGAAAAACTGGTTTGTATCCCTGCTGGTCGTTGTATTCGCCTTTGTCAGCGTGTACTACATCTACGATACAAACAAGGGAAAGCTCAAGGGCAAGAGCAGCAATGGCGAGGATGTCGTCTATGAAGTGGACGGCACGGATACCACTGCATCACAGTTCTATGATGCCCTGTACAAGAAGAACGGTACAAGTTCCCTGTACCACAAGATCGTCAAGGCGGTCGTTGACCAGAGCGTCGAGACAACAGATGAAATGAAGAGCGAAGCAGGAGATCAGGCAACAGAGATCGCTGCCAGCTATGCACAGCAGTATTCCACAGGATACAAGGATCAGATCGCATCACAGCTGATCTCCCTGGGCTATGAGAACGGCTTTGATGATCTTGAGGAATATCTGATCGACTACAACAAGCAGCTCAAGCTTGCCGGGGATTATGCAAAGGATCACTTCGACGAGCTGCAGATCCGCAATGTCTCCTACATCCTGATCAAGTTTGAAAACAGCTCCGCTGCATCCCAGGCAGGTGCACCTACCGAAGATGAGCAGAAGAGAATGGATGCCGTTGATGCAGAGCTTGCCGAAGGCAAGGACTTCGCAACGGTCGCCGCAGACCTTTCCGAAGACAGCTCCACCGCTTCAAGCGGCGGCGTGCTTGGTACACTGGACAAGAATACCACCACACTGGACGAGGATTTCCTGGCCGGTGCCCTGGAGCTCAACGAGGGTGAGACAAGCGGCTGGATCTATTCCGCAAACTTCGGCTACTTCAAGATCAAGTGCAATGCCGCAACGCCTGAGACACTGCAGGCATTCGCAGATGAACAGGCAAACAAGCCTGCCGCAACCGCAAGTCCGGAGGCTTCTGCAAGTGCAGAACCGACAGCTTCTGCTGAAACAGAAACCGTCACAGCGGATCCTTACAAGGATCTCGTGCAGTCCTATGACAACTCACTGATGCCGGTATCCGTCTGGGCCAAGGCACAGGAGCTTGGCATTACATTCTCGGATGATTCCGCAAAGACTGCGCTTCTGAACTACATGGGTCTCAATGAAGACGGCACTGTCAAGAGCAATGACTGAGGAGGTTAACATGAAGAAGATCAATCTGATTCTGACTGCTGCAGCAGCGTGCCTTCTCATGACAGGCTGCTCTGATGCAAAGGCAAAGCTGAAGGACAGCTCCAGTGCTGTTGCCACGGTCGGCAAGACAACCATCACCAAGGGTGATATCTACAGCGAGATGTTTGCCAAGGCCGGCGGCGACGAGGCAATCTCTGATGCCACAAAGGCCATCTGCGACAAGGAAGTGGAAGTCACGGATGAAATGAAGGAAGAAGCCAAGAGCAACGTGAGCTACTACACTTCCATGTACGGAACGCAGTTCACATCGTATCTCGAAGCCAACAACATGACGGAAGACGACTATGCAGATGAGATTCTGGTTCCTTCCCTGCAGGCAGATGAACTGCCGAAGAAGTATGTGGAGCAGAACTGGGATTCCCTCATCAAGAAGTACAGTCCGATCCAGGCTACTGTTCTGACCTTCACCAGCGAGGATGATGCAAACGCAGCTCTGTCTGCCCTGAAGGATGGCTCCAAGAAGCCTGCGGATGCCGCAAAGGACAACAACAGCGATTCCAGCGGTGAGCCGGAGATCATCACCATCAACACGACAAGCTATGATTCAACCCTGCTGTCCGTGATCCGTTCCGCTAGTCCGGATGACGGCTGGGCAATGGTTCCGAGTTCCACTGAAGGCACCTACTATGTTGCCAAGGTCAACTCCAATACACCGGAAGACTACAAGGATGATGTCATCACGACACTGTCCGGCTACAGTGCCGTACAGTCTGATGCCACAACGTACTTCTTCCGCAAGTACAACTTCCATGTGTATGACATCGATCTCTACAACACACTGAAGACAGACCATGCGGATGCACTGGTACAGGCAATCAAGGAAACACCGGCGCCTGAAGAGACAGCATCCCCTGCTGCATCAGCTTCCGCTTCTGCAGCAGCCAACTGAGTTCTGAAAGACCTTCTCCTTTGCGGGAAGGTTTTTCTTTGCCTGCGCGCTATAATGGATTCCAGGAGGAGATTATTCCATGTGCATATTCTGCGATATCATCGATCACAAGATCCCGAGCTCTGTTGTCTATGAAGATGAGGATGTCATTGCCATCCTCGATGTCAGCCAGGTAACCTGCGGCCATACGCTTGTCATGCCGAAGAAGCATTATGCCAATGTCCTTGAGGCAGATGAAGAGACTGTTTCCAAGTGCATCAAGGTGGCAAGGAAGGTTGCCGCAATGATCATGAAGAATACCAATGCCAATGGTGTCAACATCCTGACAAACTGCGGCGAAGCAGCCGGCCAGAGTGTGGACCACCTGCACTTCCATGTCATTCCCCGCTATGATGAGAATGATGCGATTACAATTGCTTTCAATCCATCAAAGAAGCAGGATCTGAGTGAAGTCCTCAAGACAATCAAGGGTGAATGAGAACCATGGCGGCATCTGCCGCCTTTTCTTCTGGCCAAAACAAAAACCGGCATTGCCGGCTTTATTGAACTGCTTATTTACCAACGACTTCGATACCCTTTGCCTCAAAGGCCTTGATGACATTCTCCAGAGGAATGTCATGGTTTTCTGCAAGCTGCTTGATGTTGATGATCTTGGGTCCTTCCTTTGTGACAAGGCACTCACGGAGGTGTTCCAGTCCCAGTGTGTCCGTAACATTCAGGAACTCCGGAATTGCCATTGCGTTTTCATAAACCGTCTTGTTCAGATCCAATGCTGCCATGTGTTTTCTTCTCCTTTTTCAACATTGCCTATTATACATGACACACAGGAAATCCAAAGCAGGATGCTCTGAGCCAGCAATTGTAAAGTAAATGTAAAATTCATTCTTGCAGTTATGGATATTGTTGGATACATTTAAGGCAGAAAAGAGCAGGCATATAAACTGGTCCCGTTGTCAAGGACAGATTTCTGACAGTTTTGAATGAATTGAATGTAAGGCAGAGAGTGGTTATCATTCTCTGCCTTTCATGTATGCTTTGGCATTATGAAA
>OMUX01000162.1 GCA_900314345.1 uncultured Erysipelotrichaceae bacterium
TGTACTTTGTCACAGGCAGGATGAAGGATGTGTTCCATCAGATGGAGAAGAATCCGAAGGTTGAAATCTGCGGCTTCAAGGGTGCAGACATCATCCGCATCTATGGCAGGTCCGTTGTCGTTGACGATGATGCACTGTTTGACAGATGTGCAGAAGTACTTCCGCTTCTGAAGCAGATCTACAACGAGCAGACAGGCTATAAGGCTGCCGTGTTCTACATTGAGGATCCCAAGGCTGAGTACATGAACCTTGCGGATTATACCCTCAAGCATCCGATTGCACTTTGAGGAAGTTCAGCAGAGCTTCACATTGCACAGGCATGAAGTTCAGAAAGCTTCGGTATCATGACCTTGTTTCAAAGATGGCACCACTTTTGAACGCACACAGAGGAACCAGTGCCATCGGCACAAAGGACAGCATTGCACTGATCCTGGAGCTGACTGCCACAAAGGATGACACCCATGATCTGAATGAGGTGCGCAGCTGGTTTACCGCACATACTTCAGTCGGTGAGTGACAGACAATCCGGTGAAATGGTGTATAAGCAGACACAGAGAAAGAGACATGCGGCCTCTTTTTCTTAACACTCCAGCCGGAATTACGGGATTCCTGTCTGCCAGACGGAGTACTGCGCCTGACCAGCAGATCATTATAATGGTTATTCATCTTTGATCTGTATTTTACATGTTGTTGACAGAAGACTGACAGTGCCGGTTTTACGATAAATAAAAGAGGCGCTTTTATTTATGGAACAGACACAGAGTCAGCAATCAGAAACCAGAATGGAGTACAGTGAGTTACAGAAAGAGCAGCCGGATGACCAGAAGGAAATGAACCTGGGTGTGATTACTGCCGATGCAGAGCTGGTACAGAAGAAACTGATCCGGAACTTCACATGGAGGATTGTGTACACGGTTGTTATTGCAGCATTAGCAGTGTCTGTTACTGCTGTTCAGAATGACGGTGGTGCTGCACTTTTAGCAGCAGCGTTCCTGATCGGTGCTATCTGGCTGGCGGTGAACCATGGGATGAAAGACAGCCGGTCTGCGGGAAATGTGGATTTCATCATTGAGGAAGGTGCTTTGATCCGCAAGCAAACGTATGAGGTGCCCTCCGACGAAAGCAGTACCACATGTTATGAGGCAACGTTTGCTGTGGACAGAACCACGCGGCTGATCACACGGCTGGACAAGGAGCTGTACGACAGACTGTCTCTCTGCGACAAGGTCTATATTGCGAAGAGAAAAGACAAAAACGGAAGAGATGTGATCCTGGGGTATTATCCGGAATCTGAATATTTTCCGTCGCCGGAAGTGGAACCGTTTGTTTCCCGGCCCCTTCTTGGCGTCAGCCAGGAAGAACTGGAACAGATGGTACAGGACGCAAGTCAGGAACTGGCTGAGGCACATGAAGAACAGGCACAAAGATCACAGAAAGTGGACCACGTGTTTGCCTGGATGTTCCTGATGATAGGCATCGGACTTCTGGCGTTCGGATTATTCGGAATCATTTCGGCACCCAAGGGGGAACCGGAATTAACAGGCTGGCTCATGCTTGCCATCGGTGCTCTTTCTTTTGCAGTGGGATTCTGTGGTCTTTTGAAGAAGAAAAAGAAATAAACCGGTACGCGTCAGTTTTCATATGAAATACATAAGGAGAATCTGATATATGCAGCAGACACAGCAGGAAGCACAGAACGGATACAGTCCGGATTTTGTAAAGCAGGAAGATCAGCGGAAGAAACTGAACCTGGATGTTATCACTGCCGATGCAAACCTGGCAGTGGAAAAACAGAGCCGGGATTTTATTGGGGTGATTGTGGTCGTGAGCTGTATTGCAATAGTATTCACAATAGCAGCAATTGCTCTGTCTGTTCTGGATTTCAGAGGTGCAATTAGCATTGTACGCATCATATTTCCAATAGCAGTGTTTATAATAGGCGAAACCTGGCTGACGAAAAAGAAAAGGCCATGTATGCGAAATGGTGAATTAGGCATAAACGATCCACCAGCCACTGCGGC
>OMUX01000228.1 GCA_900314345.1 uncultured Erysipelotrichaceae bacterium
AGTCGTTCTGCAGGAAGTACAGATCCGGATTATACAGTTCATTGAGCTTTCTGGTTTTTCCGGAATCCCAGAACATGTCATGGTTGCCACGGGTCAGGATCTTCCTGCCCGGCAGCTGTCTGATGAAATTCATGTCTTCTTCGCATTCAGAAAGATCCCTGCCCCAGGAATGATCTCCCACAAGGACAAGGGTATCCTCGTCCTTCACTTCAGCCGCAAAATTGCGGACGATCTGCCGTTCATGGTCCACCCAGACGCCGCCCCAGATATCCATGGGCTTGTCCGCCTGGAAGGAAAGATGCAGATCCCCGATTGCATACAGTGCCATCAGTCATCCTCCCGCGCATAGAGCATCACGGATTCCTCACAGGCCGGCAGGTCATGCATGAAGCCAAGATACTGCTTTGTATGAACAAACTCCCGGGCGTCCACCATGGTCGCAAAGTCCATCAGAATGGACATGTCATAGTCTCCTTCCCGGTCCGGGTCAAAGCCGACTTCGGAATGGAGAATGGTCTGGGTGTCGCTGACACAGCGCCTTGCGGCCTGTACGGCTTCAACGATGTCTTCCGGGTTTTCCAGATGATAAAGACGGATCATTCTGAACATGCAGGTGCTCCTTACAGGATTCATTCTAAACCATCCGGATGCACTTCACTACTGATGTGCTATCATGATTCACGCAAGGAAGGCGGAAAAACAGATATGGAAAAGACAGTCGTCTGGGGCCACAGAGGCGCCAGCGGATACGCACCGGAAAACACACTGATTGCCTATCAGAAGGCAGCGGACATGGGGGCGGATGGCATTGAGCTGGATATCCAGCTTTCAAAGGATGGTGAGATCGTCGTCTGCCATGATGAAACCATTGACCGGACAAGCAGCGGCAAAGGCTGGGTCAAGGATCTGACGCTGGAAGAACTTCGTTCCTATAACTACAACAAGACACATCCGGAGTATGAACACGCAGACATCCCGACCATGCGGGAGGTCTTCGAGCTGGTGAAGCCGACAAACATGGTCATCAACATCGAGCTCAAGACCGGCATTGTCTTCTACAAGGACATTGAAGAGAAGATCGTAGCCATGACGAAGGAATACGGCATGCAGGACCGTGTCATCTATTCCAGCTTCAACCACTACAGTGCAAGGAAGATCCATGAGATCGATCCTTCCGCAAGGGTCGGCTTCCTGTATGCCGACGGTCCGATTGCCATGCCGGAATATGCACACAGATACGGTGCAGATGCCGTGCATCCGGCGGTATACAACCTGCAGTATGAAGACTTCATGGAACAGTGCAATGCCCTGGGCCTGGAAGTCAATGCATGGACGGCCAACAGTGATTTCGAGATCAGCTTCTGCATTGAAAAGGGTGTCCATGGCATTATTACCAATTACCCGGACAAGGCACTCAGGCTTCTCAAGGAGCACAACGGATGAGCTTTCCCTTTATTACGGAAGAAGAATTTCCTCAGGCAGCTGAAAACATCCTGAAGCCGTTTCTCAGGGACCATGTCGTTCATGAGATGATCTCTTCAAGGGACGGAACAGCTCTTTCCACCTACTATGCCCTCCAGGATCATCCAAGAGGCACGGTGGTGTTTGTCCATGGCTTCTGTGAGTTCTTCGGCAAGTACCATGAACTGTTCTGGGAGTATTTCACCAATGGCTTCAATGTCTTCTTCGTGGAACTCAGGGGCCATGGGCTTTCTGAAAGGAAAGTGAAGAACCATGAACTGGTGTATGTGGAATCCTTCAAGGAGTATGAAGAGGACGTCATTGCCCTGATTCAGACACTTGCAGAGCCAAAGAGTCCTGCAAGGCCAAGGATCCTGTTTGCCCATTCCATGGGTGGCTGTGTCGGGGCATGCCTTCTGGAGGACTGCCCTTCCCTGTTTGACAAGGCCGTCCTGTCCTCACCGATGCTGGAGATGCGCTTCGGCAATTTCAATGACCGGGAAGTCAAGGTTATCAACGATGTATCCAAGGCTGTCGGCTTGCGCAAGACACCGACGCCAGGCGCGAAGGGATGGACCGGTGAAGAGGACTTTGAACACAGTTCCTGTCTTTCCTATGCAAGGTATCACTACCAGTTTCATCAAAGAGAAGAGAATGAAAGCTACCGTACCTGGGATGCCACCTATGCCTGGGCAAGAGCCGGCAAGGAGGCAAGCGAACGTTCCATCAGGAACGCAAGGAATGTGGTCGTACCGGTGCTTCTGTGCCAGGCCGGCAAGGACAACATGGTGAGACCGGATGGACAGAATGCCTTTGCAGAGAAGGCACTCAACACAAGAATTGCGGCTTTCCCGGAAAGCAGACACGAGATCTTCAATGCGGATGATGAAAGCCGCAGAGCCTTCTACAAGGCAATGGATGAATTCCTGAAGTGAATGACCGCAGGCAGTCCTGCGGTTTTTCATACAATCTTAAGCATCTCCTCCGTACCATAATGGAATGAACGGGAATAGAATAACGGCATGCGGACACTGAAAAAGATATACGACAGGAATCCCTGGAAGTTCGTGATCCTTGCATGGCTTCTCTATGTTGTGAGCTTCTTCCTGATCGACAACTTCAACCGGGATCCGGTGATCTACCTGCACAGCAGGATCGATGACCTGATTCCCTTCTCACGCTTTGCGATCATTCCCTACGCAAGCTGGTTTCCCCTGCTTGTGATCCCGATGGGAAAACGGATGCTGAAGAAGGAATACGAACAGGTATGGAATCTTCTGGTACCGATGTTCATCGCCATGTTCGGTTCGCTGATCTTCTATCTCATCGTGCCAAACGGTCTGCATTTAAGACCAGCGGAAGTGAAAGGAAGTGATCTCTGTGCATGGCTGGTGCGTTCCATCCAGTCCATGGATACCCCGGAGAATGTATGTCCTTCCATCCATGTCAGCACGACCGTATTGATCGATCTGTTCCTGCAGAAGCAGCATAAGCATGAAACAGGCATGCGCATCTTCCTGCACATCCTTGCCGTTTCCATCTGTCTGTCCACGATGCTTCTGAAGCAGCACAGCATCATTGATGTCTTCTGGGGGCTTGTTGTGGCACTGGTTATTCAGTATTGCTGGAATCATTCTTCCAAATGAAAAAGCTGCCTGATCAGCAGCTTTTTCATTTGACTCTCAGCAGTCTTCACCGATGATGCGTGACTGCGGTACCCTCTTGTAAATGACGCCATCCGGATATTCCGGATCAGAGCGGACAAAGAGATCGTAGGCCGCTTCATTCCTGGCATCCTTGTGAAGAAGGAAGATCTTCCCGTGCATCACCGTCTGGTCTTTGTGGAAACATACCTGCTGACCGGGTCTGTAAAGTTCCTGCATGAACCTCACCGTCCTTTCTTTTCCCCTTTCATGAAGGGATGCCTGTATTATAGCCAGCCGGGCGTGAATTTCCAGTATCAGCGGAGCATCCGGTTCCGGTTTCCGTCTGCCTTGGCGCGTGCAGAACATGCAGGCATCAAGAAAATCGTGATATTCATGCAATTGTTAACGGTTGCAGGAAATCACGCTCTGTAAAGGCATTCAGTATCGAGAATATCTTCGGGTTTCGCTCATTCATCCAGGAATTTCACAAGTTCATTCCAGGAAGAGATGATGCCGATGACACCGGCCTTCCGCATGTCATCGAGGTTTCCATAGCCCCAGTCCACACCCATGCAGGGAATGCCATGCATGGCGGAGCCTGTGACATCCAGAGCCGTATCCCCGATCATGAGCTCTGTGCCGCTGACACTTGCAAGGGTCTTGAGATAAGCGATGATATCCTCCTTCTTTTCCCTGGTGTGATCTGCCGTGGCACCGGCGACAGCTGTGAAATACTGCATGAGGCCAAAGTGGTTCAGGACAAGCTCTGCCGCAGCCTGCGGCTTGGTCGTTGCCACATACAGCTGTCTTCCCTCCTTCTTCATCCTTTCAAGGAATTCCACGGTTCCAGGATACACGGTATTGTCAAAGATCCCCTTGTCCAGATAGTATTCCCGGAACAAGGCAATGGCTTCATCCACCCTTTCTTCCGGAACACCGAACTTCGGAAAGGTATCCTTTAACGGCGGTCCGACAAACACGCCGAGTTTATCCTCCTCCGGCACAGGCAGGTCCATATGACTTAATGCATAGGCCACTGCCTTCTTGATGCCGGGGCCGCTGTCCGTCAGAGTGCCGTCAAGATCAAAGATGAGTGCGTTGTATTTCATTGCTTTTCCTCCAGGCTGCCGCTCCACATGCGCACCAGTGTCTTCTTGGGAATCAGGGGTACCTTCTCTCCCGGTGCATAGTTGATACAGATGCCGCCGCACTGGCGGTTCATCCACATGGCCTTGATGAGATCGCGGATGCCTGCCTTTGCGGGGTGATCGAACTTTCCCTTCTTCAGCTGCTGTTCCTCCGCAAAGACGATCATGTAGAACAAACCGTCCGGCCCGTTAATCCCCATGGGATCCACACGGTTTTCCTTGTCATACATGGGCAGGCCGTTGATGAACACCATGGCATCCTGCCGGATCAGTGTGTGCACTTCATTGACGACGTTCCGGTAGTTCTCATCGGTTTCACTTCTCTGCCAGGCTTCGAAGGCTTTCTGCAGCGGTGTGCTCATGCATTCTCCTTTTCATCATGGAAGCCATCCCATACCGGCTTTCCGGTATAGGTCTTCGGCTGTATTTCACCTCTCAGGACGCCCAGTGCTCCATGCAGCATGGCATCATTTTCAAACTCACCCGGATATGCCTTCACCGGGGCAATCCAGGAGACTCCTTCCGTGACATTGTCTATGACACCCGGCACCCTTAACAGTCCGCCGGTCAGAAGGATCGCATCCACCTTTCCCTCCAGCGGCGCTGCCATCATGCAGATCCACTTGCGGATCTGATACAGCATCGCATTCCAGACACGCTCTGCTTCCTTGTCTCCCCGTCGTACCATCTCATAATACACTTTCGGGGCATCACTCGTATCAAACCAGGAGGTCAGTCCTCCGCCCTGGGAACAGAGCTTCTTCATCTCTTTTTTGTCCATGTCCCAGAAGTAATCCAGATCATCGGTCACAGCCATGGATCCCATGCGGGTAGGCGTCAGGGGTCCTTCCCCGCCGCCGGTGTCATTGAGATCAATGAGTCTTCCGTGCCTGTGGCAGGTAATGGAAATGCCGCCGTCAATATGGGCAATGATGAGATTCAGATCCTCATACTTCTTTCCGGTCTCTCTTGCATAGTGTCTTGCGGTTTCCTTGGAATTGAGCACATGGCATCCAGACCTTCTGTAGATACCCTTGACGCCGGTGATCCTTGCCTCATCACACATCTCATCCACAACCGGCGGGTCCACCATCAGACCAAGGCAGCCGTATTCCTTCTGCACTTCATGGGCCATCTGCACGCCAAGCATGCTGGCATGATAGTAGTGTCCTTTGGCATCATGGGTATCCTTCACCAGAAGCGGTGTGATCAGGTATGTTCCGCTTTCACACGAGCAGCATGGACCGCCTCTTCCCACCACGGCATCCAGACCTGTGATATTCAGATGAGAATCCTTCAGCAAATCACGGATGCACTGCATGCGGTAGTCCAGCTGATCATTGATCGTCGGGTATTTCAGAAGCACGCTGGAGTCATGAAAGATGCTCCGGCTCAGTATGCATGTCTCATTTTCATAGTAGGCAACCTTTGTTGAAGTGCTGCCCGGGTTGATCAGAAACACACGGTATGTCTTCTCTTCCATTTGTCTTCTTCCTTTGACGGCATTCATTATATGACAAATGATTCACATATGCACCAGTCCATGAAAAAGCCCCGCTCGTTCTGGCAAACGGTGGCAGGGCCTTGGGAGGTATTCTGATGTCTTTCGACACCCGTATAATAGTTATTGGAAACGTTTCAATCAAGGCTGTTAAGCCATTTTTCACAAAATTCTCACTTTTCATGACAAAAAAAAGACAAGACAGATCTGTGTCTGTCCTGCCGCATCAGGAGCGCTTTGGCTCCCCTTCCTTCTTTTCCGTATAACCCATGGCACGGAATGCCCAGTCTTCATTGACTGTGACACTTGCCGTTTCTTCTTCCGAAAGATGCGGAAGCACTTCGGTTTCAATGCCCTTGTAGAGATCCTCATACACATCCACGGCATTGCCGAAGCCTTCATCCGTCTCAATGGAGAACCGGTCGGCATTCCTGGCCTTGTCCGGAGTATAGTACATGGCATTGATCTTAAGGTCCGGTGCCTTGCGGGCAATCTCCCCGCGCATCAGCACCTTCATCATCTCCAGGATGTGATCATCCCGGTGATGATCAAAGATCTGTATCTTCTCACTCAGGGCATTGGGGCTCTCCACCACACGCACCGTGAAGCTGTCAAGCTTTGCAAGGATCGCAAGGGATGCTTCATCACCCTGTCCTCTGAGGAATTCCTTCAAAGGCTCCAGCGGGTTCTCCTTCACCGCCCCTTGTACAAGGAAGAAGAGCAGTTTCTTCTCTTCATCGATGTAGAGCAATGGATAAGGAATGAAGTTGACCTTGCCGCAGGCACTGCAGGTGCTCTCAAAGATCCTGCCTCTTAAGACATCGTCCTTGAGCTGCGGGTCGCTTGTCACGTTGATCTCCGTATAGCAGCGGAAATCCTGCAGGGCATTGCATGCGCTGCATCGATACTGTTCGTCTGTAAATCTTGTCATAATTTCACCACTTCATTGTTCTCATTGAAACGAATTGTTGTATCTGCCGGGATGCTGTGCTGTTTCACAAGCTTCACATTCACCCCGTCGCTGAAGGCAAGGAAATCCCTGGCGTCCTGTTCTGACATGCCGGAAGCCATCTTGCGTGAAACAAGACGTTCAAGCAGGACGTCCTGCGGTACATCCACATACAGAAGATCATCCGCAAGTGCCCGCATCTCATCCCATGGCTTTTCATCCAGCAGGAAATAGTTGCCTTCCACAAGGAGGATATCCCCGCTCACCGTCATTGCATTGTCGATCGGAGCGTGGGCAATGCGGCTGTATGCCGGCCAGCCGGCATTTTCCTTCCTTGCAAGCTTCAGCCGTTCCAGAAGCGCATCCGTATCGAAGGTTTCAGGTGCACCCTTGATGGAAAGAAGCGGTATCTCCTTCCCGTTTCTTACGGTATGGTGGTCCTTCAGCCAGGCATTGTCGTGATGGAAGCCGTCCATGCCAAGTGCCTGTACGGGCACAAGCTCTTTTTCCTGTTCACTGAGATGCTGCAGGAACAAGGACAATGTGGACTTGCCGCTGCCAGGTGCTCCGGCCATCAGGACCATAATACGTCTTCCCTTTTCCTTCTGAAGTGTACTCCATTTCTTCAGAAGCGGCAGGAATACATTCTGTACATCCTCTGTACAGTAAGATGCATCCACGGAAAGTCCGTTGACTTCAAAGCAGTAATGCGCCATCCCCGCCTCCGGCAGAAAGCACGGCAGAGTGTGCCCAGGTGCTGTCGATCACGGTTTCCCTGAGCAGTGTTTCATCCAGTGCCGGCAGGATCACATCCTTGATGCCTTCATACAGTTCATTGTCCATGCGGACGGTACCCTGGCTGATGCCTTTGGAGAATACCTCCAGGCGGTCTTCCCCTTCCACGGGATAGTAGAACAGCGCCTCAACCTCCATTTCCGGATTGCGTTCATGGATCTGCTGGCTTCTGAGAATCTTGAGGATCTCAAGGACACGGTCATCCATGCCATGGTCAAACAGCAGGATCTTTTCCTTGAGCACGCTAGGATCATAGACACAGCGGCAGGTCATGGCATCCATGATCTCCTGGCTGAAGTTCTCTTTTCCCTCTTCCCGCAGGCTGATCATGTACTTTCCGGGTCTGTCGGTATAAAGCAAGGGATACATGACAGGCGTCACTGCACCACAATGCGGGCAGACATA
>OMUX01000119.1 GCA_900314345.1 uncultured Erysipelotrichaceae bacterium
AAGTTGTTAACAATTACATTCAGAAGATTCAGTTAAATCAGAAGTATTATAATTGGCTGACTCCGCCTGCAGGACTCAGTGGAATGTGCTATACAATACAGTACAAAACCCGGTTGACTGAAAATGAAAAGCGGAATATTCACAGTATGACTAAGTCCTATGAGAATATTGCTTACTCCTATTTCGGTGACAATGATACGAACCCCAAGACTGCGGAATCTACAGCGGAACTGAAGGTCATTAAAAAGAAAGACATGCTGGAGCAGCGTCTTGGAGATAACATCATCAACTACCAGATCAAGATTAACTGGAACGAGCTTGATCTTGGTAGCGACACCTTAACCATGACTGATACGATTCCATCCGGAATGGAAATGGTTAAGAATACCTATAAGTTCAAGGATAAAAATGGCAATGAAGTAACAAAGGAAAGTCTTGGAATCACGATAAACTATGATTCCATTGCCAAGAAGATTACTTTGACGATTCCGAATAATAAAGCTGTCATCTTTGAGTACCAGGTTACAGTAGATGATCTGACGGATGAAAACGGCAGAGTGTTCTCCAATACAGCATATCTGACGGGATCAACCACGGTTTCTGATGAGGAATCAAAGAATCATATTATCCTTAACCGAAGCGGCAATATTCAGGGCAGACAGAACTCTGCAACGATTCTTAAGGTAGATGCATCTGATCCTTCCAAGGCACTTGCAGGTGCGACATTCAAACTTGAAGAATACAAAGTCAATGCTGACTGCACACGTGTCAGTGACCAGCCGGAGTCTGTGTATACAGGAACAACGAATAGCAGTGGTATTGTTGTATTCAGCAACCTGAAGCCGATTGCTGATGGAGATGAAGCACCGTATTACTACTACGTTTTCAAGGAGACACAAGCACCGTACGGTTATGCGATAACTAATGATGTATATAAGACTGGATATAACTTCATTTCCTATACAGGTGATTCATATACCACTGCTAAGAATGTACAGGACGCAATTAAAGCTAAATATAATATAGTGCTAGACCTCGTTCAGGATGGTCATGCATTTACTGTTGCCGATAATAAGATTGAAACTGCAGATCTTTCATTCTCAAAGGTTATTACAGGCGATGCACCAGATGCAAAAACAAATCAGTTCTACTTCACGGTTGAATTGACTGACGGCAAAGGAAATGCATTAAGCGGTCCGGTTATTGTCAATGGCGAAAGCACAGGACTGGATAAGGGAAAATTCTTCAAATATCTAAAAGGCGGAGAATCCTGTACGATGACAGGACTTCCGGTAGGCACAAAATATAAGATCAGTGAAATTGACTATACAAAAGATGGCTATTCACTAACAATAACTGATCCAAATACAGGTGCGTCTATCATAGGCAAAAACGATGAGTTCGGCGGAACGACCTCTGGCACTGTTGCGGCGGAAAATCAGGATATAACCTTTACCAATAAACTTGCAAGAAAAGGTTCACTGAGTGTCACAAAGAGAACTTCTGGCAATGCAATTGATGCTGGCTCGAGCTACACAGTACATGTGCAGATTACCAATACAGCAGAGCTGTCTGCCGGCTGGAAGGATTCCGCTAAGGATCAGAATGGCAATGCTGTTGTATTCGACGATCAGAATAGTGCAACTTTCACATTGAATGCGAATGACACAATAGAAATCAAGGATCTCCCTAACGGTGCTAAGTTCAAGATTACAGAGGATGACGCACAGTCCTTATTTGAAAAGTCATTTACTGATAAGAACGGTACTGTGACAGACGGCACAGGTACGGTTAATTATCTGAACCCGAATGCCAGCGTGATCACGCTCACGAATACGAGAAATACGTATGGCGCTTTCAGTGTGGAAAAGGAAACTGCTGGAAATGATCCGGATGAAAAGTCATGGTTTGCATTTGATGTCAAACTGACTTTGCCTGCGGGTACTGTTCTTGATGGAAATGAAAAGACCTTTGGTGATGTCAGGTTCGTGAAGACTGGGACAGATGAAAACGGTCAGATTGTCATGCAGGTTACAGGAAATGACAATGGCAGGGATAACAGAAGCGGTCAGACTGTTGATTATGCTAAACAGCAAAGCAAAGGTAATCCTGTCAGTGAACACTGCCTGATTCTTGCAAAGACTGACGCAGAACACCAGCCGGTAGTGATTTCAGGTCTGCCAAACGGAACAAAGTATGAAGTGATTGAAGACCACTACAGCTCATATGATTACCAGACGGGTGTTAACAGGACTGGTATTATTAAAGGCAATACAACTGACCCTGATGCAACAGTATCATATGATGCAGTACCTGAAAAATATCGTGCAAAGTATATCAATGAACGTAATCGTACAGGTAAACTCGAAATCAAGAAGAGCCTGAACAGCAATGTCACAGATCCAAAGAGAAAATTCAAAATCAAGGTAACAATTTATAAGCAAAATCAGCCAGGAGTTCCTGATGCTTTTGGTGGACCTTATAACGGCATTACACTTGATGAAAATGGATCACATGTCTTTGAACTCGCTGATGGCGAGAGTGCGTTGCTGACCGGACTTTTGCAGAGATCCACATATAAGGTGGAAGAAGAAATTTCCAAAGATGAAGGTTTTGTCGTAACTCAGAAAGAAGAACTGGTTCTTACTAAGAAAGATGCAAATGGCAAGAGTGTTAAAGATGAAAAGGACAATAACGTTACAGAAGCATTTGACTTTGATAAGATGTCTGATGCCGAAAAAGCAGAGCATGCCAAGAATGATGATAAGAAAGGAACAGTTGGCGAACACCTCCATAGAGTAACAGTCACAAATACAAAGAACAGTTATGGCGGCATTGTTTTCAGCAAGAGTGTTGAAGATGTACAGACAACAGATGCATTTGAGTTTACTGTTACGATTCCT
>OMUX01000413.1 GCA_900314345.1 uncultured Erysipelotrichaceae bacterium
TTCCTGCGGCAGGAAGATGGATGAGATCCATGTTCTTTCTGCGGGATGCTCATTACCCCTTACATCAGGCCGCAGCGTAATAGCTGCGGTTTTATTGTCTTTGGGAGGTAGGCGGTATGAGCACAACAGTCTTCAGCAGAGCGGTACAGGAAAAGATGAAGGGAATGCCGGCAGTGCAGAAGGTGTTCACAAGCAATGCCATGTTTGATGCGCCGGTGCGCATGGGACTCAATGAGAATCCCTACGGCATGGCGCCTGCCGCAAAGGAAGCGTTTGTGAATGCGGCAGAGCATTGTTCCTGCTATGGAAACTTTGAAGTGACGGATCTCAGGCAGGCACTGGCAGACCTGTACGGTCTGAAGCTGACGAACTTCCTCATCGGAGCCGGCAGCTGTCAGCTGATCCAGACGGTGGGAGAGACATTCCTTGATCCGGAGGATGAAGTGATTCTGTGTCCGACTTTCTCCAACTTCTATGACATGACGAAGATCTTCCAGGCAAAGCTGGTCAAGGTTCCTTTGAAGGATGACATGGGCTATGACCTGGAGGGAATCAGAAGTGCAGTCAATGAGCATACCAAGATGATCGTGATCACCAACCCGAACAATCCGACCGGACAGTACATTCCATACGATACACTGCATGCATTTGTACAATCCCTGCCGAAGGATATCGTGGTGCTGATAGATGAAGCGTACATCGAACTGGCAACCGCAGAAGACTGTAAGACGGCAATTCCATGGATTACTGAAATGCCGGACAGACCGGTTGTCGTATCCAGGACGTTCTCCAAGTACTATGGCATGGCTGGTGTCCGGATCGGGTATCTCATTGCCAATGAGGAAATCATCCGGGGACTTGGCATGATACCGGAAGGCTTTGTGTCCAGGGAAGGGCAGCTTGCGGCAATTGCGGCATTGCATTCCAGGGACTTCTATGAGGAAAGCAAGAAGAAGATCGTTGCCGGTGCCAGGTATCTTGAAACAGAACTGAAGAAACTTGGATGCACGGTATGGCCTACTCAGACGAACTTCATCTTCTTCGATCCGCATGTAGATCCAAAGGAGGTATATGACCGGCTTCTTGCAAAGGGAATCCTGATTACATTGCAGAAGTATGACAGGGTGACGGTTTCCACACCAGCGAACAATGAACTGTTTATCCGGACACTGGCTGGAATCCTGGAAGAAATGAAAATAGTTTCGTAAGAAAATTGAAAAATAATGCTTGACGCACTGAAAAACTATCAGTATATTAAGCGTAGTTTCAGAAATAACTACTGCCAAGACGCAGAACAGTCCTGTTCCACGCTGATGCTGAAGAGAGCCGCTGAAGTGCTGAAAAGCGGTGCACACAGATGGGAAAAGGTATCCTCTGCCAGCAGCTGGTCGAAAGCCTTCGGGTGAGTAGATTTCGCCGGAAAAGCCTCCGTTACAGGGCATCCCGCTGTGAAGAACGTCGGGAGTAAAGTGGCACGTATGATACGTGCAATCAAAGTGGTACCGCGGAAATTACTTCCGTCTTTGAACCTTATCCATATATGGGTAAGCCAAGGACGGAAGTTTTTTTTCTGAAACAGACATTCATGAAAAGGGGAGGAAACAGATTATGAATGGACTCACTATACTGCTTGTTGCAGCACTTGCATTGCTCTGCGGCTACCTGGTCTACGGACGCTGGCTGGCGAAGAAGTGGGGCGTTGATCCCAAGGCTGAAACGCCGGCTTATAAGTACAACGATGGAAAGGACTTCGTTCCTTCCTCGAAGCTGACGGTATTCGCACATCAGTTCTCATCCATCGCCGGTGCAGGCCCTGTGCAGGGGCCGATCCTGGCTGCGGCATTCGGCTGGGTTCCGGTACTGCTGTGGCTCCTTGTCGGCGGCATCTTCTTCGGTGCTGTGCAGGATTTCGGTGCCATGTATGCTTCTGTAAAGAATGAAGGCAAGTCTGTCGGCATGGTCATTGAGAAGTATATCGGCAAGACGGGAAGAAGAGCATTCTCTCTGTTCTGCTGGCTGTTCACCCTGCTTGTCATCGCTGCCTTCACCTCCATGGTGTCTTCCACATTCAACGGCTTCACAGCTGCCTCAGACGGTACTGTGACACAGAACTTCAACGGTGCAGCAGCTGCGACAATCTCCATGTTGTTCATCGTTGTGGCCATCGGCTTTGGCTTCTACATGCGCAAGTTCAGGAACAACAAGGAATGGCAGAATGTTCTTGTGGCACTGGTTCTGCTGGTTGTGATGTTTGCGGTAGGCATGAGGCTTCCGATCTATCTCACAGCAGGACAGTGGAACTATGTCATCATGGTGTATCTGTTCATGGCATCTGTCATGCCGATGTGGATGCTTATGGAACCAAGAGACTACCTCACCACATTCATGTTACTGGGTATGATCCTTGGCGGTGTGCTTGGTGTAGTCATTGCAAGACCTGACATGCAGCTGAATGCATTCAATGGATTCGTGCTGACAAGTTCCACAGGTTCCAAGTCCTATCTGTTCCCTACACTGTTTGTTACAATCGCCTGCGGTGCTGTTTCTGGATTCCATTCTCTGGTATCCAGCGGCACAAGCTCCAAGACGGTTTCCAATGAAAAAGACATGCTGTTCTGCAGCTATGGCGCAATGCTGTTTGAGACACTGCTTGGCGTAGTATCCCTGATCGTTGTCGGTGCTGTAGCCAAGGGTGGTTATGCACCGGCTGACATGACACCGTTCCAGATCTTCTCCTCCGGTGTTGCAGGATTCCTGCAGACCATGGGCGTTCCAAACACTGTCGCAGCCGTCTTCATGACAATGTGTGTATCCGCACTGGCTCTGACATCCCTTGACTCTGTCGCAAGAATCGGGCGCATGAGCTTCCAGGAGCTGTTCTATTGTGATTCCACGAATCCGGAAGACATGCCGGCATGGCAGAGACTTTTCACCAATCAGTACTTCGCCACTGCAGTGACGCTGGTTGTAGGCTATCTGCTTGCCCTGGGCGGATACCAGAAGGTATGGGCATTGTTCGGCGCAGCCAACCAGATGCTTGCAGCACTGGTTCTGACGGGTGTTGCAATCTTCCTCAAGGCCACCAACCGCAAGAGCTCCATGCTGTATGTACCGATGGTCATCATGCTTTGTGTCACATTCACGGCAATCCTGATGAATGCATACGGTAATGTCAATACACTGCTTGCCGGAAACGGTACATTCCTGGTCAACGGCATGCAGCTGATCATCGGTGTGGGTTTGCTTGCCCTGGGTGTAAAGGTTGCCTTCACCTGCATCAAGCGTCTGCTTGAGGTCAAGGGCGGACAGCTGGCTCCGGATGAGGAAGTCAAGCCCGCCTTCCCTGCAGGAACTGCATCTCAGAAGGGCATGAGATAAACAATCAGAAATACTGAATGAAAAAGAACGAGCCGGAGGTGTGACGATTGGTCACAATGCCGGCTCGCTTTGTCTTTCATGTCAGTGAATGACTTCCTTGAGGTGCTCGGAAAGCTTCATGTTTTCACTATAGTCAACCTTCACGGTAATGACGGAAGGCACATCCTGTGTGAAGGCATCCCTCAATGAGACAATCAATGCTTCTTCACTGTCTGCGGTATAGCCCTTGCAGCCCATGGCTTCAGCAAGCTTCGTGAAGTCAGGGTTGGTGAAGGAAACATAGCAGGAGTCATGGAAGCGCTCCTGTTCCTTCCAGTCGATTAATCCGTATTTCTCATCTTCCCAGATCAGAACAACAATCGGGAGATGCTCTCTCAATGCTGTCTCCAGTTCCTGAGAGTTCATCATGAAGCCGCCGTCTCCGCACACTGCAACAACCTTCCTGTCAGGATGGAGGAGTTTGGCACTGATGGCACCGGGCAGGGCGAAGCCCATGCTGGCAAAGCCGTTGGAGATGAGACATGTATTGGGTTCTTCGGGATGGTAGTGTCTTGCAATCCACATCTTATGGGCACCGACATCAGAGAGAAGGATATCATCTTTGCCCATAAGACGCTTGAGATCCTTCAGGATTCTGGCGGGTTTCATGGGGCAGGAACTGTCAGAGGCAAGCATTTCCTCTTCCTTGCGCATGGCATCCCTGACCGGTTCAGCCCACGTTGGCTCTGGCTTTGGATCTGTAATATCCAGGATCTTGTTCAGGGAATCTGAGATGTCGCCGATGACTTCCGTCTCCGGTTCAAAACGGCGGTTGATGTCTGCGGGCCGGCTTGCAATGTTGATGATCCTGGTTTCGGGGTTTGTGTGCCACTTGACAGGAGCACATTCCACGAAGTCATAGCCGATGGCAATGACAAGGTCAGCCTGCTCAAATACTTCATTGACATAGTCTTTCTGGGGAATGCCAAGCGTGTGGTAGTTGTATGGATCTTCACTTGGCAGGATTCCCTTTGCCATCATGGTGTTGACGGTGGGAATGCGCAGATGCTCGACAAACCGGCGCAATGCCGATACAGCATGGCTGCGGATAACGGCATTTCCGGCAAGGATCACCGGGTGCTGTGCAGACTTGATGAGTTCGGCTGCCTGCAGGATGGAGCGGCTGCTTGCATATTCCACCGCAGAGATCTGCTGGCGCATGGGTTTTGCTGTGGTGTATGCCCTTGCGATATCCTTCGGTACATCGATATGTGCGGAGCCTGGTTTTTCGCTTTCTGCATACTTGAAGGCAAGCCTGACGATCTCACATACGGTATCCGGTGTGATGATCTGTTTGGAGCGCTTGGTGATTGGTGAATACATGTTTGTCAGGTCCAGGTACTGATGGCTTGTCAGCTGCATTCTTTCGGTTTCCACCTGACCTGTGATGGCAACCAACGGTGCACCGTCCAGAAAGGCATCGGCGACACCGGTCATCAGGTTTGTGGCACCAGGTCCCAATGTGGAAAGACAGACACCGGCCTTGCCGGTCAGTCTTCCGTAGACATCCGCCATGAAGGCTGCGCCTTGTTCATGCCGTGTGACAATGAAGCGGATGCCGCTGTCCCGGATTGCAAACATGAGATCCAGGGTCTCTTCACCCGGAATGCCGAAGATCACTTTAACGCCTTCCCGTTTCAGTCCTTCCACAAGCACCTGTGCTACCGTTCTCTTTTCTTCTGCCATATTCCCATCCCCTTTTCAGACAGACTGATATTAATTGCTGAAGATTATACAGCGATGTTTTCCTCTGGGCAGGAGGATTTTAGCAATTCGTCTGAGATGCCGGATTTTACATGAACATGCATTATGAATTAACATGCTGAGACTATGCTGGAAGTGAAAAGAGGGCAGGACATGCAGTACGTAACGGAAGAAGTCACGCGCGATGCAATGAATCATATATCCCAGAATGGCTCATCTCATAATGAAGGAGATAATCTTCAGCATATTCATGTTACGCAGCCGCGCGGCATGATGATTCTTGGCATTGCCGGGCTGATCTTCTTCCTTGCCTGCTGGTACTTTGCGGCAGGAGGTGAAGATACGCCGCTGCTGATTGATTTCATCTTCGGGATCCTTGTCGGACTGTGCATTGTATGCATCGTCGGCTGTCTGCCCGGTGTGTGGGAGCTGGAAGTGGACGACGATGATATCTACAGCATCCGCTTTAAAAAGAAGAAGGCAATCGGAAAAATCAGCACTCTGACATCCGCAAAGATGAAGAACGGCAACCTGACCGCGTATGAAGGAGACAGGAAAGTCTTCAGGACAGAAGACAGTTGCATTGGATACGAACTGCTGGTGAAACGCCTGGAGAAAGAACATGTGAAAGGCGCATCACTGAGGGAAGCAAAGAAACAGGCGAAACGCTATCAGGACTGAACCTGGCGGAAACTGGCCGGGTTTTTTATACACTTCAGTCAGAATGTTTAGCACTCCACTTGACAGAGTGCTAAAACGGATTATTACTATGGGTGTAAGCGAAAGGTACCGGATGGTA
>OMUX01000152.1 GCA_900314345.1 uncultured Erysipelotrichaceae bacterium
TTCATCAGCTAATGATCAGTGATGTTTACGGGAACGGCACTGTAGACGACATTGATCCAATACTAACTCATGACATCAGACATATTGTCCAGAGCAGCTCCGGCATCCTCTGCCATTAACATTCCGGAACCATCAGCACCCTTGGAGGCATCATAGGTAAGACCGGTAAGCTCCGGTGTATATTCCTTTGCCATATCGTCATTTGCCGCAAATCCACCCGTAGCCAGGATCACTGCGTCTGCCGTAATGGAATACTTCTGCCCATCCTTTGTCTCAACATTGACACCTGTCACTCTTCCGTCCTCGTTGATCAACGATGTCACTCTGGAATCCACGCGGTAATCAATGCCTTCTTCATCCATCTCATTCTGCATGGCAGATACTGCATAAGCACCAATGCCTGCGTCCTTGCCCCAGTGCAGTCCCTTGCCATATACAGATCCTGCATCATAGTAGACATCCGTCATACCCATGTCATAAACCCAGTTGATGGAGTCTCCTGCTCTTTTGCCGAGAATTTCTGCTTCTTCGGTCTGGTCTGGATTGGAAGTTACAAGGAGATTCGTGAAGTCGTCTGCAGTGAATATATCCCCTGCTGCTTCTTCAACCTTTGTATCACCGCCGATGTAATATCCTGCTCTTAAGGAAGAACCGCCAAGAAGACCAAGCTGTTCCAGAAGAATGACATCATTACCGTTCTGGTGTGCCTGAAGTGCTGCAGCAAGACCTGCAGAACCGGAGCCGACAACAACAACCTGTGTCTTTGTATCTTCATACTTCACAGCTTCTTCAGCATTCGCTGTCAGTGAAGCAGGATCCCCGCCTGCTTCACTGATGGCATTGTTCACTGCTGACTTCAGTACTGCAGAAGAGATTGTAGCTCCTGCCACTGTATCCACATCTGTGCTGTTTGCCTTGAGAATCCTGCCCCTCACAAGATCCATCGCCTTCGTACCAAGTCCAAGAGTCTCACTGTTATCACCGATCTGGATATCCGTAATGCCATCTTCACTCAGCGTAACGCTGACATGAACATCCCCGTTATGTCCGCTTACAGTTTCTTCATAAGTACCAGCTGTCATACCGGAAACAGAAGCCGCAGTTTCGGAAGCCGCAGCAGAAGGCACACTGGCAGATGCAGCAGAACCTGCGCTGCATCCGGCAATCACTGCCGTCATCATCAGTACTGCAACAGATGTGAATTTCCTTTTCATATATCTTTCCCGTCCTTACAGCCTTAGACTAACGGCTGTCATGATGACAGGGTCAAGATCATTTTTTCACAGGAATATAAAGTTCCACGTAAAACAGATCAACGTCATTATTTCTGCCGGTTGCCACAGTTCTGGAAAGAATATCCCCGTTTATCAGCAGCTGTTCCTGTTCCAGATATTTTCCGATTATCCTGCAGGCATCTGCGTGAATACCGTTCTGCGTGAATACAGCAGAAGTATAGATGCATGATCCAGACCAATACCTGACAGAACCTGTCATATCAAAATGATTCATTTCCGCATCGGAATCAAACACCATCATCCCCATCCGTATCTTTCCGGAGCTTCCCGTAAGGAAGGTAGCCGGTTCAAAAAACGTACATGGATAAACAAATTCCTGGTGATTGTACCAGTACGCAATCGGTTTTGTCTCATCCAGACCATTTTGGTCATATGTATGAAGCACATGAAATGCAGGCATGTCGATCACTGAATAGTTTCCCTGCTGGTTCATGACAGATTGCAGATAGTACACACGTTTCTGCAGTGACTGATACAGTTTCAGCTGTTCATCGATCTTTTTCTGAAGCATGTCTTCCATGCGGAACATGGAATATGAAGCAGACTGTGCATCTACGCTGTGGACAAGACGTTCTGCCTCCTCAATTGAAAATCCGTATTTCATGAAACAGCGGATCTTCGTCAAGGTGCAGACATCCTCCATAGAATACATCCGGTACCCATTGCCATCATTCTTTGAGGGCCGCAGCACATTCTTTCTTTCATAGTAACGGATGGTTTCCGGGGCAATGCCTACCATCCTGGAAACATCTCCGATTCTGAATACCGGATCATAATTGTTCATAAATGCCTCCGCAAGTCTGTCACCATCACAGACTTCCCGTCCTTTGTGTTGTCATTGTAGCATTGTCTTACAGCACTGACCGCTTCATTGAAGATCCCACGTGCAAAAAACAGGCAGAGAATCCGTATTGGATTTCCTTGCCTGTTTTTCTGTGTTTCCTGAAATGTTCACTGAAGCTTTCCCTTGATTTCCAGCCATGCCTCAGAATATCCAGTCCGTGCACTTTCATCGGCGGATGAAATGGCATTCTCCATTGCCTGTTCCAGTTCTTCCATGGAATGATTCTGTACGTATACAGACAGTTCATCCACGATTTCCTTCTGATACACCGCCAGTGAGCCATAGACACTGTCATCGGTTCCTGTATGTGCAGGCAATGCAAGACTGTTCCCCTGGTATCGGTCCAGAAGAAGCTGAAGCTTCGCAGGCACTGCCTTTTCCGTGCCTGCAAGTGTCAGTTCCATCTTCTCTTCCAGATACGGAAAGATATCAACATTCCCCTTCAGATGCGGATTACTGTGGCTTCCCTTTGCCGTAGTCGGGCCATCATCCACGATATCCATGGTGATCAATGTACTTCCATATGGCATGGTTCCGTCGATGGTGTAGTCCCTGCAGTCAATGTAATTCACCGTCAGTTCCTCTGGATCAGCCAGTTCCTCAAATGTATTGCTTAAGATACCCGGATAGCCGGAAGGCAGTTTTGCATTGAACCCTTTGGGCAGGGTTCCGTCATTGTCCTCATACGTATACTGATGCGTCAGCTGATCCTTCGGTACCAGAATGTCCGAAGTATTGTGTGTAATGACAACAGGAGAACTGTATGCCCTTGCCATACCGATGGGAGATACTGCTTCCCATCTTGCCGTATCATTCGCCGGGATGATCTGGTTCACAGGCTGGAATGATTTGGATACCAGTCCC
>OMUX01000118.1 GCA_900314345.1 uncultured Erysipelotrichaceae bacterium
CATCCCTGACGAACTTTCCAAGCTCAGTCATGTCCTGCGATTCCACAGCACCGTGTTCCTTGACCTCAATGCCGTACTTCCGGAAATCCGGAACGACAAGGTCTCTCAGAAGCTTGCCGCCGTTGGCATTCGGGTTGGCACCCAGTCTTGCATCACCCTTCGGGGCAAGTTCCTTGAGATCCTCTCTCGGGGAGCCATCCTCATTGAACAGCTTCTCCGGATGATAGCCCTTCAGCCAGTTTTCCACGATCTTGGTATGTTCCGGCTTGGACATATCCACCGGCACCTGGTGTGCTCTGAAGCAGCCTTCCACCTGCTTGCCGTCAACCACCTTCGGACCTGTCCAGCCCTTTGGTGTACGCAGGACGATCATCGGCCATCTCGGTCTTGTGGCATCACCTGTTTCACGCGCATGTTTCTGAATGGCGAGGATCTTCTCAATGACCGTGTCCATGGTTTCCGCCATCTTCCTGTGCATGGTCATCGGGTCATCGCCTTCCACATAGTAAGGCTCCCAGCCATAGCCTCTCATCAGATCATCGAGTTCTTCATGAGAGATTCTGGAAAGAACGGTCGGGTTTGCAATCTTGTATCCGTTGAGATGCAGGATCGGAAGCACAGCACCGTCTGTCACCGGATTGAGGAACTTGTTGGAATGCCAGGATGTGGCAAGCGGACCTGTCTCTGCTTCACCATCACCGACAATGACTGTCGCAATCAGGGAAGGATTGTCGAACACAGCACCGAATCCATGTGCCAGGGAATAGCCAAGCTCACCGCCTTCATTGATGGAACCCGGTGTCTCCGGAGCACAATGGGAAGGCATGCCTCCCGGGAAGGAGAAACGCTTGAACATTCTCTGCATTCCTGCTTCATCCTGGGAAATGTTCGGATAGACTTCCTGATAGGATCCGTCCAGCCAGTCATTGGCAATGAAGAAGTTTCCGCCGTGTCCCGGTCCGGAAAGAAGGATCATGTTCAGGTCATAGCGCTTGATCTCACGGTTGCAGTGCACGAATACGAAGTTCTGCCCAGGAACCGTTCCCCAGTGTCCCACGATCTTCTTCTTGATCATGCCACGGGTCAGCGGTTTCTTCAGAAGCGGGTTCTCAAGCAGATACAGCTGTCCTGCAGCGAGATAATTAGCCGCATTCCAGTAATCGTTCATCTTCCTGAGAAGGTCGTCTGTGATCGGGCCTTTTTCCTCACAGACAGGTTCTTTTACTTCAGCCATATTCTTTTCCTTTCTCTTCCTTTTAATGCGAGATCATTATACAGAAGTTCCATCACTTTGTGATGAATTTAGCAAGCATTTCATCCCGATTTCACATCAGTTTTGCATTCGCACACCGATCTGAATATCCGGCATTTCCTCTTTCACCACCGGAAGGTATTTCTCATTCAATGACTGCAGGAAAGGATCGTCTGTTGTCTGCAGATCCACGACATGGAAGTTCCTGTAGTTTCCATCATAGGAATCATAGAGAAGCTGTGCCCTTGGGTCTGAAAC
Source organism: uncultured Erysipelotrichaceae bacterium (assembly GCA_900314345.1). Classification (GTDB taxonomy): domain Bacteria; phylum Bacillota_I; class Bacilli_A; order Erysipelotrichales; family Erysipelotrichaceae; genus Bulleidia. The sequence continues at coordinate 1,511 of OMUX01000118.1, forward strand.
AACAACGGTTGTCTTTCCGTTATCCACGGTCTTGGTCACTGTCACACCCGCTGCCATCTCCACACGCTTCTCTTCATCAACCTGTGCACTGATGAAATTGCCCAGACTGTAAATGCACAGTGTCTTTCCATCATTCAGCCAGGTAATCGGTTCCACGACATGCGGGTGGCATCCGATGATGATATCCGCCCCGGCATCCGCAAGTTCCTGCGCAAGCCTTTGCTGTTCTTCAGTCTCCTGCAGGGTGTATTCCACACCCCAGTGCATGGCAATCAGCACAAGGTCTGCCTTTTCCTTTGCCCGTCTGACCTGGTTCAGCATCTCCTCTTCATGGTCCGGATACACATTCACCAGATATTCCTTGCCCTCCGGTGTTACAAGACCATTGGTACCGTAGGTCCAGGAAAGGAAGGCATAGGAGATTCCGTTCTTCTCATAGACAGGAATCTCATCCCGTTCCTCCTGGGATAAATTCGTGCCGGCAGTCACTGTATCCTTCTTTGCCTTCCAGTATTCCATGGAATTGATGATGCCCTGTTCCCCACGATCCAGGGAATGGTTGTTGGCAAGCGATACCAGATTGAAGCCCATGTCTGTCAAAGCATCGCCTACGGCAGAAGGACAGTTGAACATCGGGTATCCTGAATACCCTAGTTCCTCTCCGCCAAGGATTGCCTCCTGGTTGTAGTAGCGAAGATCATATCCTTCCAGAAGTGCAGGAATCTCTGTGAACATATCGGTGAAGTCATATGTCCCGTCTTCCTGCAGCGCATCATTGAATACCGCATCATGGACAAGACAGTCGCCGACCATGAAAAGATCCAGGCTGCAGACCTCCGGTGTGGGTACCGGTTCAGGTGTCGGTTCCGGTGTTGGCGAAGGTGTGCTTTCCTGCACTGCCGCAGGACCCGTGCATCCGCACAGCAGCAGTACGGAAGCCAGCAGGATTCTCAGTTTTTTCATCTGTATGCTCGCTCCAGTTCCAGCAGCTGTTTCTTGTGTTCTACCCCGCCGCCATAGCCGCCAAGCTTTCCGTCCGCATTGATCACACGATGACATGGAATGATGATGCAGATGCGGTTATTGTGATTGGCTCCCCCGACTGCACGCACTGCCTTCACATTTCCGGCCATTTCTGCCTCTTCCTTGTAGCTCCGTGTCTCCCCGTACGGAATTTCCTGCAGTGCCTTCCAGCACCGCATCTGAAAGTCCGTCCCCTGATAAGACAGCGGCAGATCAAACTCCTTCCGCTTCCCGGCAAAGTATTCCATCAGTTCTTCAATCGCTTTTCTTTCAAGTTCCGTTTCCGGTTCTGTTTTCTCTTCATTCTCCACAAAGGAAAGCTCTGTGATTCCCTTTTCATCATCACAGATCTTCATCATTCCCAATGGTGCAGAAAAAATGCATGAATGTCCCATGGTATCTTCCCCTTTTTCTGATACCAATTACATCATGCATTTCATCCTCTTTGCAAGATTTCTCAGGCAAGAACCATTTCGTTTGTGGTCGATTTTCACGAACGAAAAGCCGCGAATTTATAATG
>OMUX01000219.1 GCA_900314345.1 uncultured Erysipelotrichaceae bacterium
TTCCCTTGTCTCCTGTGTAGTAAGCACAGCCGTCGGTTCATCAAGAATCAGGATCGATCTGTTTATTTGCCTGCAGAATCCGTGATTCTTTCCGCATTCTCAATGACTGCGAATGTATCCAGTGACTGTGTGGACGTGGAAACCCGGATCACATCACCAGGCTTCAGATCACCTGCACGGTTGTCCAGTCTGCTCAAATCCAGTGTCATGTCTTCGCCTTCCACGCTGACATGCAGAGTATTTCCGTCCACGGAGAGAACCTTGACGTCGATGTAGCACGGAAGATCTTCAGATGCAGCAGCTGCTGCATTGCCTGCAGTCTCAGCCTCAAGAGCCATCTCCTTGACCATGTCATTGTATACAGCGGTATATTCCGCACAGGATTTCAGAAGTGTTTCATAATCCTTAATTGCATGGAAGTGTCTGTCTCCCCTGGCGTTAACGGTCTTTACATAGCCGTCGCTGTAAACAGAGACAACTGTCTTGTCCGCATCATCCAGGGCAAAGGTATAGAGAAGATTGTCCTCATTGATATTGCTTTCCTCTGCAGGTTCTGCGGACTGCAGTGCAGACTGTACCTTCTTCAGCATGTTTGCCCATGTTTCATTGGTTTTCTTCACATAGCCAGCCTGTGTCTCGGAATAACCCGAAGGATCTGCATACATGGCAACTGTTCCCGAAGGATAGAGATCCCTGGCAGAAAGCCTTGCATGCTCAGGAGTTGTCTGAAGGAATGCCGCCAAAGCTGCATCCTCTTCACTTTCTGCAGCAGCACTTGTCTCCGAAGAAAGACTCGGTACAGCAGTTACTTCCGCCGTTTGTGAAGCAGCTGCTGCAGTGGAAGCCGCTGCAGAAGAACTATGCCCGCATCCTGCAAGCAGGACAAGAGACAATGCAATCGCTGTGATCTTGCGCATGATGTACTCCTTTCAGAAGCGCTCTGCTTCTTTCCTTCAGACTAATATTTTCAGGAAACACAGGCAATAGTCACACAGAGGTCTTAGACATATCTTAAGATTTCTGAAACACCCCTTCTTCCTTCAGTTTTCTGAAGAGATACAAAGCATACACAATCAACACGATCATCTGTGCAATCAGGATGTACAGGCTGTCTGGATTCACGATTGCAGAACATGCGTTATAGAAGCCATGCACCAGAACACATGGCCACAGTGTTCCTGTATACAGGAACAGCAGCACCATGCAGAAGCCAAAGGCAATGGCAAATACAATCTGGATCATGGTATGTGCCAGACTCTGCCCGCTGCCGTTGATTGCATTCACGATATGTCCCGCACCGAAGGTTAATGCACTGACAATGACTGCGCTTTTCATGCCGTCCTTTGCCATAGCCTTGAACAGGAAGCCTCTGAAGATCAGTTCCTCCAGGAAACCCACACACAGCATGCTCAGTGCAAGCCTGAGGGAGGTTCCAGGATCCTTGACGGAAATACCCACAAACAGTTTTGTGATAACCACCGCAAACAACGGAATGTAATACCAGGCATCCTTCAGGCTTCTTCTGGATCTGCAGAAGCCGTACTTCTCTTCCAGATGATTCTTCTTCACAAAGAAGTACAGATAAATGCTCATGACAACAAGCACAGGGAATGTCACCCATTTGCTCAGGCCAAAGGCCTCGGAAATATTGTCGGCGACGCTGCAGGACAGGACATAGATCACAATCCACAGAATGGCAAACCAGTCTTCTTTCTTTTCATACAGACGTTTCATACCTGAATCACTCCTGGTTTTATGGTATCAGCCCACTGTAAAATCCAGGGAAAGTACGCAAAAAAACTGATTCCATCACCTGTTCAGATGATCAGAATCAGTTTTAACACGCTTACTGTAATCAGCCAGTCACACAGACTGTCTGCCTTGCTGAATGTAGGCAAGCACTTTGGCTTCTTCGAGGTGAAGACGGTCTGCAATCTCTTTTACTGACATTCCGCTTGCATGCAAAGTGCAAATAGTGCTTGCCTTGCCTTCTTCCCTGCCTTGTTTAAGTCCTTCCTGCTGCTTTCCATACATCATCTGTTCCAGTGTCATGGCTGCCTCCCTTGTGGAAGGATCCTTCTTTG
>OMUX01000115.1 GCA_900314345.1 uncultured Erysipelotrichaceae bacterium
CATTTGGGAAAACGGGGAGATAGTGCAAGATGAAAGTTGTGATCGCTGGTGCAGGCAAGATCGGCAAGACATTGACCGGACTTCTTTCTGCTGAGGGACACGAAATCACAATCGTGGATAAGAATGCCGATGTGCTGGAAAAGGTCATGGAAGACTATGACGTGATCGGTGTGGAAGGCAATGCGGCAAGCATGACGACATTGACAGAGGCCAATGTAAAGGATGCGGATCACTCATTGCGGCAACGGACATGGATGAGATCAATCTGCTGTCCTGCATGACAGCACATGGTCTGAATCCGGATCTGCATACCATCGGCAGAATCCGTTCACCGGAATACCGCCAGCAGGCGTATGTCATGCGTGATATCTTTGCGCTGAACCTTGTCATCAACCCGGAGCGGCAGGCCGCCAGGGAGATTGCAAGACTCCTGAAGTATCCTGGATTCCTGAAGATTGATACCTTTGCCAAGGGCAATGTGGAAATCGTTGAACTGCGGATTGACGGAAAGAGTCCGCTGAAGAATACAGCATTGAATGATCTCAATCACATCGTGCACTGTCAGGTGCTGGTGTGTGCTGTGCTGCGTGATGGAAACTGCATCATGCCGAACGGATCGTTTGTGCTGCAGGAAGGTGACCTGATCTTTGTCACCGCATCCACGGCAAACCTTTCCACACTGTTAAGGAACCTTGGCATTATTGCCAGGAAGGCAAAGCGTGTGCTGGTTGCCGGGGGCGGAAGAATCAGCTACTACCTGGTTGAAGAACTGCAGAAGAGCGGCATGCACTGTACGATCATTGAGCGTAATCCGGACCGGTGTGCAGTCCTTGCGGAAGAACTTCCGGATGCGACGATTGTGGAAGGTGATGCAAGCTCCCAGGGATTCCTGGACAGTGAAGGTGTAGGAGACAGTGATGCACTGGTTACCATGACAGGCCTGGATGAACTGAACATCGTCATTTCCCTGTATGCCCACAGCCGCAATGTTACACAGATCGTGACTAAGGTCAGCCGTGCAGAGAAGAACAAGATCCTGGATGATCTGCCGATCGGTTCTGTCATTTCACCTAAAGAACTGGCAAGCAATACCATCGTTCGTTATGTGCGTGCCATGGACAAGGGACAGGGCGCTGCCATCACCGTGCATTCCATTGCCGGGGGCAAGGCGGAGGCCATTGAGTTCATCGTTGACAAGGATACCAGGCACAAGGGTGAGATGCTGAAGAATGTGAAGACCAGGGATGATGTGCTGATTGTCTCCATTGCCAGTGCCGGCAAGGTCACGATCCCTTACGGCAGCAGCAAGTTCATCGAGGGCGATGATGTGGTTATCGTCACCAACACCACAACCCAGATCAAGACGCTGAATGACATCTTTGAGGACTGAGCATGCGCGGGGCAATGAACTACAAGAAGATTGCCGGCATCATCGGACCGCTGCTTGTCATAGAAGCGATCTTCATGATTCCGGCATGGGCGATATCCACGGGATACCATGAAACAAGGGCTGCCTATGCCATCCTCAAGAGCATGGTCATCATACTGTGTGCAGCAGGGGTCTTCTTCCTTGTCTCAAGGAATGCAAGAAACGGCTTCTATGCCAAGGAAGGCCTTGTCACAACCGGCTTTGCATGGATCATCATGTCAGCCCTTGGCTGTCTTCCTTTCTACATTTCCAGGGAAATTCCAAGATACATAGACTGTCTTTTTGAGATGGTATCCGGCTTTACGACAACCGGTTCTTCGATTCTGCATAATGTTGAGGCTTTAAGCAAAGGCCTCATCTACTGGCGTTCATTCAGCCACTGGCTGGGCGGCATGGGTGTTCTTGTCTTCCTGATGGCCGTGGTTCCCTTAAGCGGAAAGAATGAAGGCTTCACCCTGCATATCCTGCGTGCTGAATCCCCGGGCCCTTCTGTTGGCAAGATGGTTCCCAGAATGCGGCAGACAGCTTCCATCCTGTATCTCATCTACATTGCATTGACCATCCTGAATGTGATCTTCCTTGTGGCAGGCGGGATGCCGTTGTTTGATGCAGTGTGCACGGCATATGGCACGGCAGGCACCGGCGGCTTCGGCATCAAGAATGATTCCATGGGCAGCTACAGTCCGTATCTGCAGACTGTGACAACAGTATTCATGTTCATCTTTGCGGTGAACTTCAGCTGTTATTACCTGCTGTTACTGAAACGCTGGAAGGATGTCTTCAAGGATGAGGAACTGCATCTGTACCTTGCAATCATTGCCGTAACCATCACAGCCATCACCATCAATATCAGAGACTTCTATCCTACAGTCAGGGAATGCATACACCAGGCAGCCTTTGCCGTGGCAACTGTCATGTCCACCTCCGGCTTTGCCATTTCAGACTTCAACCTCTGGCCGGCATTCTCCAAGGCAGTACTGTTGTTCCTGATGTTCTGCGGTGCCTGTGCAGGTTCCACGGGCGGCGGCATCAAGGTGTCTAGAATTCTGTTATTGTTCCGGTCATTGAGAAGAAACTTTCACCAGAATACCCATCCTTCGGAAGTACGCAAGGTGCGTACCAACGGTCAGGTTGTGGATGAGAAAGTCATGAACAATGTCAATGCATATCTGATTGCCTATGTCATGATCGATCTTCCGTCTGCGGTTTACATTCAGAAATCAGGAATATGACAAGGATAAGTCG
>OMUX01000158.1 GCA_900314345.1 uncultured Erysipelotrichaceae bacterium
CAGCCATTTATAGCTGATCTTCGTTTTTTCTGCCAGGCCATAGCAGATGGCATCCAGTCCATCCATGCCATTCCGATATAGAACCAGCAAGGCAATGGAAACACCCAGGCAGAAGATGGCAAGGAATACATAGATCCAGCGGATCAGCAGGGACGGACCGGTGTTGAACACCGGTGCCATCCATCTGTCCATAATATCGATGACAAAGCCTTCCATGATGGCAAAGGCAAACGTTGTCCAGCCGATATGTTTTCTTCCTGTGAACAATGCAATCAGAATCACACCGGCATTGTAGATCCAGCTGGCCGTCCCCACCGAAACATGGAATGCTTCATGCAGGCCGTCTTCAAACACGGTGATGCTGTCGCTGCCAAGATCGGCATACAGGCACAGGTTCACGCAGATAGCACAGAACACAGCCGATACAAGAAGAGCCGCCAGCACCTTCAGCGTTTCCTGTGTCTTTTCAGACATCAGTCCAGATCCTCACCGTTGCTTGTGACAACCTTGTGCATCCAGTCAAAGGAATCCTTTTTGATCCTCTTGTTTGTTCCCTTGCCATAGTTGTCACGGTCGACATAGATGAAGCCATAGCGCTTGCTCATCTCACTGGAGGAACAGGAGACAATATCCAGCGGTGCCCAGCAGTAATAACCCTTGAGATCAACGCCGTCCTTGATGGCTTCCTTCATCTGCTCAATGTGCTGTCTGTAGTAGTCAGTGCGATAGCTGTCATGAACATGGCCATCTTCTGATACCTTGTCAAACAGACCGCAGCCGTTCTCCGTGATGTAGATCGGGCATTGATAACGATCATAGAAGATATTGAGCAATGTCCTCAGTCCAAGCGGATCCACAGACCAGCCCCAGGGGTTTGCCGGCAGGTCCGGGTTGTTGTAATACTTGTTGCCGTCCTTGAAGGATTCCGCGGAGACAAGCTTCGTGTAGTAGTAGCTGAAAGAGAAGAAGTCCGCTGTATTCTTCAGATCCTCTTCATCCTGCTCTGTCACCTTGATGTCAAAGCCCTGCTCGGAGAACCATCTCCATGCATAGCCAGGAATCTTCCCCCTCAACAGTGTGTCAGAATAGAACAGCTCCATCTGGTTGTGGCGTACACCAGCAAGCTGATCTTCCGGTGTATGGCTTTCCGGATAGTCATATCCGCCGCACAGCATGAGTCCGATCTGTACATCCGGATAGTGTTCATGTGCATATTTTGCAATTCTTGCAGAACCTACCATTTCATTGACCACGCCCTGGTACTTTGCCTCCGCAAGATTCTCCACCTTGTCCTCTGCAACTCCCAGATGATTAAAGCTTTCCTCAGCCACGAGGTTGATCTGGTTGACCACGATCCACTTCTTCACACGGTCATGGTAACGATCCAGGATCACCTTTCCGTATCTTTCAAAGAAGTCAATGGTTTCCCTGCTGTACCAGCCCGTATAGTTCAGTGTCAGGTTCACAGGCATCTCATAGTGGGACATCGTGATCAGCGGATCCATGCCGTTGGCAATGATGGCATCAATCAGATCATCATAGAACTTCAGCCCCTCTTCATTTGGTTCGGCATCATCTCCATTCGGGAAGATCCTTGCCCAGTTGATGGAAGTACGGTATGCATTCAGGCCAAGGCCGTCCTTGCCCAGAAGCTTCAGATCGTCCGGATAGGTATGGTAGAAGTCAATGCCCCATCTCTTGGGGAAGATCCTTTCCGATCCGGCTGCGATGGCTGCCTTTACATAGTCTGTGGTGATCTCGCCGTTGTGCTTTTCCTTGATGTCAATGTTGTCATGGAACTCATTGATATCGGCCAGGCACCATCCTTTTCCGCCTTCGTTGTATGCACCTTCCATCTGGTTTGCGGCAAAAGCACCGCCCCAAAGGAAGTCCTTCGGGAATCCTGCTGGTATCTGCTTCATTCTTCCTCCTTCTTCTCCGTTTCAATGCCTGCCCACTTCTTATAATCCTCAAAGGCAGGCTTTTTATTCAGCTGTTTCGTACACGCCTTGATTGTTCTTGTATAGGGATTGAATGCACCGGTGAAATAAATGATGGATGTGCCAATGACAAACACTGCCCCCAATAACATCAGCGGTGTCTTCTGCGATGCTGCGCCGACAAGGAACACCGCCATGGCGGAGAGCACCATGGTCTCCGCCTGCCGGTTCCCCTTGCGGATTGTTTCCTTGGGAAGAGCGCGCATATCTTCTCTTTCCAGGTACAGATACATTGCCTCATCATCCAGCTTCATTGCCTTCTTCCACGCCTCATACTTCTGACGTGCAGCTTTGTCAGCCTTGCTGTAGGTTTCTGTCTTTCTGTAGTCTCCCTTAAGCTGTGCCATGCGCATTCCCCCTTGTTGTCAATTCTTACAGTTCCTCACCGTTGCTTGCGGTGACCTTCTGGTACCAGTAGTAGCTGTCCTTCTTCAGACGCTTTCCGGTTCCCTTTCCATAGTTGTCATAGTCGACATAGATGAAGCCATAGCGCTTTTCCATTTCGGAGGAGGAGCAGGAAACGATATCAATCGGTCCCCACGGATAATAGCCGCGCATGTCAACGCCATCCTTTGCCGCTTCAATCATCTGTTCAATATGTGCCTTGAGGTAGTCAATGCGGTACTGATCATGGATCGTTCCGTCTTCCTCCACCTTGTCATAGGCACCCAGGCCGTTTTCCGTGATATAGATCGGCTTCTGGTATCTGTCCCAGTACACATTCAGTGCATAACGCAGGCCGATCGGATCGATTGCCCAGCCCCAGTCGCTTGCCTTGAGCTCAGGATTAGGCACCTGGCCGAGCGTTGTATGAAGATACGGTTCCTCTCCGGAAAGCCTGGTGTAGTAGTAGGACAGGGAAACAAAGTCAACGGTTCCTTCCTTCAGTGCTTCCTCATCACCCGGGTAGAACTGGATGTGGAGGTTGTGGTCATCATAGTAGCGCAGTGCATATCCAGGATATGTGCCTCTGCACATGACATCGCCATACAGAAGTTCCATCTGGTTGTGACGCAGATTCCAGAAGTTGTCTTCCGGTCTTGTGGAGCAAGGATATGTCAGATTGGAGCAGAACATCATGCCGATCTGGTTGTCCGGATCGATCTCATGACCAATCTTTGTTGCCTTGGCACACGCAACCATCTCATTGTGAACACCCTGATACTTTGCCTCAAGAAGGTTGTCCACTTTGTCCGCAGCGATGCCCAGGTGGTTGAAGCTTTCATGGACAATCAGGTTGATCTGGTTGACGATGATCCACTTATGAACCTTGCCCTTGTAGCGCTTGAAGAGCACCTCGCAGTACTTCACGAAGAAGTCCACGAGCTCCCTGCTTGCCCAGCCGTTGTAATTCAGTGTCAGGTTCAGCGGCATCTCATAGTGAGAGATCGTAATCATCGGATCAAGACCGTCCTTGATCATCTCATCAATGAGATTGTCATAGAACTTCAGACCTTC
>OMUX01000255.1 GCA_900314345.1 uncultured Erysipelotrichaceae bacterium
AAGGAATCTGAACCTGCGTCTGAAAAAAGTGAAGAAGAATCATCTGCTGTTACTGAGGATCATACAGAAGCAGAAGAACCTACGGCAGAGCCGGTCAGTACAGCTGAAGAGAGTGAAGAAACACATTCTGACAACGTTGAATCTGAAGAAGAGATGCAGCTGCGCGACAAGGCAACCCTGGAAGGTCTGCTCTACATTGTCGGGGATGAAGGCCTGAGCATTGAACAGGCCGGCAGCGCACTGGAACGCAAGCCGGAAGAATGTGAAGCATTGCTGCAGAAACTCAAGGAAGAATATGATGACAAGTCCCATGGTATTCAGCTTGCATGCTTTGGCGGTACCTGGCGTTTCCTTTCCAAGGAATCCGTGCATGAAAGTGCAAGGAAGCTGTTTGCCATGGAAGCCAATGCAAAGCTTTCCCAGGCGGCATTGGAAACCCTTGCCATCATTGCCTACAAGCAGCCGGTGACCCGTGTGGAGATTGAAGAGATCCGCGGGGTAGGTGCTGACATGATGCTCCGGAAGCTCATGGCCAGGAATCTTGTCCGGGAGAACGGACGCAGCGATGCCCCGGGCAAACCGATCCTTTATGAAGTGACAGAAGAGTTCATGAATGATTTCAAGCTCATGAGTCTCAAGGAACTGCCGGATCTTCCGACATTCCATGATGATGACAAGGAAAGCGAGGACCTGTTTAAGCAATGAAGCGCCTGTTGTGCATACTGCTTTCCCTGGGCATGCTGTGCGGATGCGGTACAGCCGTTGAAAGCAAGGATGCTGCTTCTTCACAGGAACCTGTTTCCTACAGCTGCCGGGTCATGGACTACTATGACTATGCTGCGCCGGTTCCCTACAGTGAAGATGCAGATGACAGCTATTATGACAGTACGTTGTTTGCCGGAGATTCCCGGATGGGTTCGCTGTACCTCTACGGGACGCACAAGAATGCGCAGATTGAATATGTCACAAGCCTGAACCTGCTTCTGATTGACACCATGCCGTTGGACAATCATGAAGACGGCGCGACGCTGATGGATGTGCTGCAGTCCACGGACAAGAAGAACATCTATCTGCTGTTCGGCATCAACGAGATCCGGAATCAGAACTTTGATGCCTTCAATGCCGAGTATCAGGATATAGTAAACATGCTGAGGCAGAATGATCCGGATGTGAACATCTACATCATCCTGTCCTATCATCCGCGTCAGGTATCCGGACTGAGCGATGATCAGCTCAGTGCCCAGCTGCAGATGATGAACGGCGGCTTGATTGATCTTGCCATGAACAACCATGTCTACTATCTGGATACGGACAACGGACTGGATGATGATGGCGGAAAGATCAGGGAAGAGTTCGTGTTTGACGGGCTTCATTTCAATCCTGAAGGTGCACATGCCTTTGAGGATTACATTGCGAAGCATACGGTAAGGAGTGAGAACTATGTTAAGGAAGTTTGTGAGTAGTGTTCTGTGTCTGTTTCTTCTGACTGCCTGCGGCAGCAGCACAGCATCAGAAGCTGCAGAAACCAATGCAGCAGCGGAACAGACCGCAAAGATCGTCAGCGATCTGAATCTGAAGGATACCATGGATGAGGTACAGCCGAGAATCATCACCGGTCTGTTCTTCTTTGAGGAAGGAACGGTTTCTGATTCCAGCGTCTATATTGCCAACAACAAGACGGCAGATGTTGTGGGTGTGTTTGTCACCGACCAGATCGACAAGACAAAGGAAGCTGTGACAACGTATCTGCAGACGCAGAAGGCACAGATGGAAAGCTACTACCCCGACGAGGTATTCAAGATTGACAATGCCATCGTGGATGACAACGGTTCTGAGGTTGTCCTGATTGTATGCAACGATCTGGAAGCCGCTAAGAAGGAAGCCGCAGCAATCCTGGGCAAGTAAAAAGGGAACCGATGTTCCCTTAACGGACGGGCCTGAGCAGACGGATGTGATTCCGTTCTGCCTCAAGGTATCCGTCCTTTTTCAGTTTTGTCAGTTCTGAAGACATTGCCGCACGGTCCACACAGAGATATTCCGCAAGCTGTGCACGTGTCAGATCCAGGTCAAAGGAATCAGAATGATGCTCGACGGACTGCTGGGAAAAGTAGGAAAGCAGCTTCTCTTTGGTCGAACGCTTTTCCATATGCACGAGCTTCTCGTTGAGCTCCAGGTTCTTTTCCGCAAACACATGCATGAGATTGCGCACCAGAATCGTATGGAATCTCCGGGAACCGTCCAGCCGCATGATGTCATTCATGTTGAACCAAAGCACGGTGCTTGCCGTCTGTGCCTGGATCGTGGAAAGGGAGACCGTGCTTCTGGCACAGGCACTGGATTCCAGGAACAGCTGTCCTTCTTTGATCTCATGGATTTCACTGCGTCTTCCCCAGAAGTCCTCCTGATACTGCAGCAGGCTTCCTTCCAGCAGGACGCCGGCTCTGGATGTTTTCGTGCCCTGGCTGATCAGGATCTGGTTGGAACGGTAGTATTTCAGCTGGGAATCCAGGGCTTCCAGCATATCGTCAAACTCCTCTGCGGGAACATTCTGGAAGATGGCTGCCTTGTGCAGGATGCGGATCTGTCTGCTGTAATTTCTCTTCATGCCTATGAATTATATCATTGCCTCTCCCCATTCCCTGAAAATCATGTAGAATACCTCTGTCAAAAGGAGAGAGTGCAATGATCGAACGGTATTCCAGGAAGTGCATGCGCGACATCTGGACAGATGAAGCGAAGTTCCAGGCTTGGCTTGATGTAGAGATTCTCATTGATGAAGCATGGTCGAAACTCGGTGAGATTCCTGCAGAGGATGTAGAGAAGATCCGTCAGAATGCAAAGTTCACGGTTCCCCGCATCCGGGAGATTGAACAGGAGACACGGCATGATGTCGTTGCCTTCACAAGGTGTGTCTCGGAAAGTCTTGGACCGGAGAAGAAATGGATTCACTATGGTGTAACAAGCACCGATATCGTTGATACAGCCTATGGCATCCTGTACAGGAAGGCCAATGCCATCCTGCGCCAGGATATCGTGAATTTCATGGAGATCCTCAAGGAAAATGCCCTGAAGTACAAAGATACGGTCATGATGGGAAGAACCCATGGTGTTCATGCGGAGATCACAACCTTCGGCATGAAGTTCGCGCTGTGGTATGAAGAAATGAAGCGCAATCTGGCAAGGTTCGATGAAGCCGCTGCCGGTGTTGAAGCTGGAAAGATCTCCGGTGCTGTCGGAACGTTTGCCAATATTCCTCCGTTTGTACAGGACTATGTCTGCGGGCAGCTTGGCATTCATTCCGCCAATATCTCCACGCAGGTCCTGCAGCGTGACAGACATGCATACTACTTTGCAACACTGGCCATCATCGGCACAACACTGGAACAGATGGCTACCGAGATCAGGCATCTGCAGAGAACGGAAGTCCGTGAGGTGGAGGAACACTTCAACAAGGGACAGAAGGGATCTTCCGCCATGCCGCACAAGCGCAACCCGATCGGTTCCGAGAACATCTGCGGCTGTGCAAGGGTGCTGAGGGGATACATGGTGACAAGCTATGAGGATGTGGCACTCTGGCATGAGCGCGACATCTCCCATTCCAGTGCCGAGCGCATCATCGCCCCGGATGCCACAGAGCTTCTGGACTACATGCTCAACCGCTTCGGCGGCATTCTGAAGAATCTGACCGTCTTCCCGGACAAGATGAAGAAGGATATCTGGATGACCAACGGTGTCATCTTCTCCCAGAGATTCATGCTGAAGCTGGTGGAGAAGGGCTGGAGCCGTGAGAAGGCATACGATACCGTACAGCCTCAGGCCATCAAGGCATGGGAGAACAACCTGAACTTCAAGGAGCTTATGGAAGCTGTTCCGGAGGTCAGGGAGACACTCAGCCAGGAAGAGATCGACGACTGCTTCGATCCTTACTACCATACCAAGAACATTGATACCATCTACAAGCGCGTCGGACTGCTGTGACTGAAAAAGGGGTGCAGAACATTGCATCCCTTTCTTCTGGTTCAGAACTCTGCGAGATCTGCCAGTGTCAGATCCCCGTACGTGCTGCTGTGTACATGCAGATCACTCTGATCACATGCATCATCGCTGGCGAGGAATTCCTCATTGCAGGAAGGACAGTGGAAATATCCGATCAGCCCGTCCTTGGAACCATCTGTTCCAAGCAGTGTCTTTGCATGACATGCGGGGCAGATGAATGCATACCGGTTCAGGCAAAACCTGCCTTTGTATCCGCTGATCTTGAGATATCCGGGTTCTTCATAGACGATCATCGCTCTTCATCCTCAGAAGACTGGAATCCTTCCTCAAAGCGGTCTTCCCTGAGCATTTCAATGTCAGCACCCGTCAGTTCTCTTTCTTCACTGTTTTCGTGGCTGTATGTATTCAGAACAGAGAACAATGCATTCAGTTCTGCTGCACTGACTGCCTGATAGCTGCCATGGTCCTGAAGCCTGACTGATGCACTGAGGTGAATCTGCTTTGTGCCTGTTTCCGTGAGAATCTGTAAAACGTTGCCGCTGCGGATGCCTCCGCCGGGAAGAATCTCAGTTTTTCCATCAGCTGTCTCCAAGAGATGCTTCAGGGTATTCGTTCCTTCCAGCGCCGTATCCTTATGGCCGCTTGTCAGGATCCTGTCCACATGGCATGAGATCAGATCCTCCAGTGCAGTGTCTGCGTCCCTTGCAAGATCAAATGCCTTGTGGAAGACCGCAGTTTTTCCAAAGGAATGGATGAGATCTGCCATTTTCCTTGTTCTTTCTGTGTCAACAGAATCCTTCTCATTCAGAAAGCCGAAGACAATCCCGCCCGCGCAATGCTCAAGAAGCCATTGCGCATCACGCAGCATCTGTTCATACTCGGTTTCTGAATAGCAGAAGCCGGAGCCTCTTGGACGCACCATGCACATCACAGGCACAGGACAGATTTCCTTCACCTTGAGAAAAAGCCCTGCAGAAGGCGTCAGTCCGCCAAGCTCCAGGGCAGTATTCAGTTCAATCCTCGCAATGGGAAAACGGCAGGCAGTGATGACATCCTGCAGGCTTCCCGTGCATACTTCGACATTGATCTTCTTCATGCCTTCATTCTACTGCATCAGGCAGGAATGAGTTCAAATGCTTCGCCTCTTTCCACAAGATCCAGAAGTCCAATATGCTTTTCTTCAACATGGCCGATGACATTCACCCTTGCATCCGCGGGGAAATCCTTCCGTAACAGCTGAATCTCATGTTCGTACCGGCCATAGGAATGATTGTCGATGGTGATACTCCCGCGAGTTCTTTCTGCAGGATGATATGGCTGTTCCACAGCATGCTTCGGGAAGTCTTTCTGCCGGGATTCTTCAGCGCGGATGAGCCAGGAAGGAGAATCGATCCGGTTATGCATCTTCACATGATAGAGATATGCATGTGCTTCATCCAGGATGCATGGAAGCTGAATGACATCCTGCAGGGCATATGCCTTCATGATGGAAAGCTCGGCATCACTGATCCCCGGATCACCGATGAATACCTGATCCATGCCAAGCTTTATCAGATCAATGAAACCGATGGAAGGGGGAAGAGGCCGATGTTCCTCGAGTGTAGGCAGTCCTTCCTGCAGCGGGCCTCTTTTGTCGTTGTCGCCGGGAATGAAGGCCATGACTTTGAGACCGCATTGTTTCAGCATCCTGGTAGAGGAAATGAGATACTCCCGGTCCAGGCCTGTTTCAGGTCTTGGGTAGAAGTTGTGCATTGCG
>OMUX01000109.1 GCA_900314345.1 uncultured Erysipelotrichaceae bacterium
CTTTGCCTCAAGGAAGGATGTCTTCTATGAAGAACAGTTCAAGACACTTGGTGTTCCCTGCTTCATTGCCACGATGGACGGAACACTTGGCACCAAGGGAACGGTGCTGGATGCGATCCGGGAAAACAGCATCACGGAACAGTATGTGCTTTCCTGCGGACCCATGGGCATGCTGAAGGCCCTGCAGAAGGAATACAGCAGGGGATGCCTGAGCCTTGAGGCACGCATGGCATGCGGGGCTGGCCTGTGCATGGGCTGTGTGGTGAAAGACAAGGAAGGCAATGCCTTAAGGGTATGCAAGGACGGACCGGTATTTCCGATCGGAAAGGTGGTGCTGTGATATGGATCTCTCTGTGAAATTACCCGGACTGAATCTCAAGAATCCTGTCATTCCGGCAAGCGGATGCTGCGGGTACGGAAGGGAACTGGCAGAGCTCTATGATCTTTCCATTCTTGGCGGCATTGCCATCAAGTCCACAACCCTGGAGGAACGCTATGGAAATCCTACACCGAGAGTGGCTGAGACACCTTCGGGCATGCTCAATGCCATCGGCATCCAGAACCATGGCGTGGACTACGTGATTGAACATGAACTTCCTTTCCTGGCACAGTTTGATACGGAAGTCATTGCCAGTGTGGCAGGCTCTTCCATTGATGATTATGTCAGTGTCATTGAAAAGCTGAATGCCTCGCCGGTTGTCAAAGCTTATGAACTCAATATCTCCTGCCCGAATGTGAAATGCGGCGGAATGGCCCTTGGCACAGACCCGGCCATGGTAAAGGAAGTGGTGAAACAGACAAAGGCAGCGGCTTTGAAGCCGGTGTATGTCAAGCTTTCTCCCAATGTCACGGATATCACTGCCATGGCAAAGGCTGCGGAGGCAGGCGGGGCAGACGGACTGGTGCTGATCAATACCCTGATGGGCATGAAGATTGATCTGAAGACCGGCAAGCCGCTTCTGGCAAACGTCACGGGCGGTTTAAGCGGACCTGCCGTTCATCCGGTTGCCGTACGCATGGTATATCAGTGTGCCAAAGCTGTATCCATCCCCGTCATCGGCTGCGGCGGCATTGAAACCGCAGAGGATGTGCTGGAATTCCTCAATGCCGGTGCCAGTGCTGTGGAAGTGGGTGCCGCAAACCTCAGGGATCCGTTTGTCTGCCCGAAGATCATTTCAGATCTTCCTTCCGTTCTTGCCAGGTATCATTACAGCAGTCTTTCTGATGCGGTGGGAACAGCATTCCGTTAAGCACGACATTTCGGGAATACTGTCTTGATTCCCTCCCGTAAGCCTTTTCAATCGGGGAAGGCGTTAGTATAATGGATTTCGTTCTTGAAAAGGAGATTGCATAACTATGGCTCTGAACTTAACAGATTACATTGCATCCATTCCTGACTATCCGACCAAAGGCATTCTGTTCCGTGATGTCACACCGTTAGTCGATGACGGCGAGGCTTATGCCGAAGCCATCAAGCAGCTGGCTGACTATGCGGAAAGCGTCCATGCGGACCTGATTGCCGGTCCGGAATCCCGTGGTTTCATCTTCGGCTGCCCTGTCGCAGTCAAGCTGGGTGTCGGCTTCGCTCCGGTCAGAAAGCCGGGCAAGCTTCCGCGTGAGACCGTATCCTGCAAGTATGATCTGGAATATGGTTCCAATGAGCTTTTCATGCATAAGGATGCCGTCAAGCCCGGACAGCGCGTCGTCATCATCGATGACCTGCTGGCAACCGGCGGCACAGCCAAGGCAACAGCCAACATGGTTGAGCAGCTTGGCGGTGTTGTGGCAGGCTTTGCCTTCGTCATTGAACTGACGGGTCTTCCGGGAAGAGAAGCACTTAAGGGCTATGACGTCAAGGCACTCATGGAACTGAGCGACCACTGAGTTCAGCAATTCGTCATTGTGTACAAGAGAAGCCGGGGTATTCATTTTCCGGCTTTTTGTATTATCATAGGGAAAACAAAAAAGGGGAGGCGAGGCGCATGTCGGAGGTCAAGAGTGCAACAGATGAAGATGTGATGAACAATGCGAAACAGTACATCACAAAATCCGAGAGCCTTGCCATCATAGCCCATGCAAGGGACTATGCGGCTGCCCATCATGCCGGACAGAAACGCAAGAGCGGCGAGCCCTACATGGTGCACCTCACCAATGTCGCATACATCCTGACCACGCTCCACGTCGGCCCGAGAACCATCGCTGCCGGCTATCTTCATGATGTCATTGAGGATACCGGTGTCACAAAGGAAGAGCTCGCTGCAGAGTTTGATCCGGAGATCGCCGAGCTGGTGGAAGCCGTCACCAAGGTCGGCACCCTGAAGTACAAAGGCAAGAACGATCCGGAATACCAGGCGGAGAACCACCGCAAGATCTTCATTGCCATGGCCCATGATGTCCGCGTCATCCTCATCAAGCTGGCGGATCGTCTCCATAACATGCGTACGCTGAAGTACCAGCCTGCGGAGGCACAGCAGCGTATTTCCGCAGAGACCCTGGATGTCTATGCCCCCATTGCTCACCGTTTAGGTATCAGTTCCATCAAGAATGAACTGGAGGATCTTGCCTTCTACTATCTTGACCGTGAGGAATACTACCGCATCGCCCACCTGGTCGAAACAAAGAAGACCGAGCGTGATGCCAGCATCCAGAAGATGATCAGCGAGATTTCCGAGATGCTCACGGAGCACAACATCCAGTTCCGCATCTTCGGCAGATCCAAGCATCTCTACTCCATCTACCATAAGATGGTAGTGCGTCATAAGCGCTTTGATGAGATCCTCGACCTGCTTGCCATCCGCATCGTCACAAAGAGCGAACTCAACTGCTATGAGATCCTTGGCTATATCCATGCCAAGTACAAGCCGATCCCGGGAAGACTCAAGGATTATATTGCCGTGCCGAAGCAGAACATGTACCAGTCCCTGCATACGACGATCATCGGTGATGAAGGAAAGATCTTCGAGGTACAGATCCGTACCGAGGAGATGGATGAAATCGCCGAGCGAGGCGTTGCGGCACACTGGCGCTACAAGGAAGGCACAAAGTACGACCCCCGCACGGAACAGAAGGAGATTGAAGACAAGCTCTCCTGGTTCCGTGATTTCGCACGCAATTCCGTGGAGGATGAAAACCAGACAGCCAGTGAATACATGGCAACCCTGCAGAAGGATGTCTTCGATGCCGAGGTGTTTGTCATGACCCCGAAGGGAAGGGTCATCGACCTGCCCCAGGGTGCCACCCCGATTGACTTTGCCTACCGCATCCATACGGATGTCGGCCATACAACCGTCGGTGCCATTGTCAATGATGCGATGGTCCCTTTGAACACGGAGCTTCATACCGGCGATGTGGTGCAGATCAAGACACTCAAGGGCACCGGACCGAGTGAAGACTGGCTGAAATTCGTCAAGACCAACCAGGCCAGAAACAAGATCCGTGCCTACTTTGCAAAGAAGGAAACTGAGAAACGTCAGCAGCTGACGGAACAAGGTGAGAAGATCCTTTCCGATGAACTGAAGAAGCGTGGCTTTGATCCGAAGGAATACATGCAGAAAAAGAAGATCGAGGACATCCTGAGCCAGTTCTCGGTCACCACCTATACCGACTTCATGTACAACATCGCAACCAAGATCATCATCCCGGTGAATGCGGTTGAAAAGCTGACAAACCAGAAGCGTCCGATCAACCAGGAGGAAACGGTTGAAAAGCTTCTGGCCAAGGAAGCACCGAAGAAGAAGGTCATGACCAAGACCGGCATCGTGATCCCTGGTATTGAGACCATGAAGATCACGCTTGCCCAGTGCTGTCACCCGGTATACGGCGATGAGATCATCGGCTATGTGACAAAGGGTGCCGGTGTCAAGGTACACCGTGCAGACTGTCCCAATGTGAAGGGACAGGACGCAAGACTGATCAATGTTGCCTGGGAGGATGAAGATGCAGAGCGCATGTATGACAGCGAACTCATCATCATTGCCCATGACCGCAGCTTCCTTCTGACCGACTGTGTGACGGCAGTGTCCCAGACCAGGGCACCGATGATCAAGGTGACCGCTGATGTCAACCGCGAGAAGCTGTTATCCACGATCCGCATGACCATCCAGGTCAAGGATGTGGATCAGCTGACCAATGTCATGGCCAACATCCGCAAGGTGGAGTCTGTCATCTCGTGTGAAAGGGCAGCGCATTAAACCTTGAATCAGCCGGAAGCCGATTGTATAATATCGGCGTTCAAAGAAGGAGAAATCCTGCAGGACATGCGGAAAAGAGACGCTGTGCATGGTGAAAGCAGCGGTGTGGCATGCAGGAAAAGACACTCTGGAGAATGCCTTCTGAAACAGCAGTAGGAAGACCGCGCTTCAGCGTTATGAAGAAAGCGCATGCCAGGATCCTGGCATGAACTGAGGTGGTACCGCGCATACAGCGTCCTTGGAATGACAGGGACGCTTTTATATGTTCGCAAGGAAAGGAAACAGCACATGAACTACCAGACACCAAGAGGAACCTACGACATCCTCCCCGAAGAGATCGGAAAATGGCATGAGCTTGAGGATGTGATCCGACAGATCTGCCGCCGCTACCGTTACCGTGAGATCCGTACGCCGTACTTTGAGAATACCAATGTCTTTGCAAGGCAGAATGACAGCTCCGACATGGTCAACAAGGAGATGTACAGCTTTGCAAGCGGAGATGATTCCTACACCCTGAGACCGGAAGGAACGGCCGGTGTGATCCGTGCCTTTGATCAGCACAAGCTCTATGCAAACGAACTTCCGGGAAAGTTCTACTACATGGGCGCCATGTTCCGTCATGAACGTCCCCAGAAGGGAAGACAGCGTCAGTTCACCCAGTTCGGTGTGGAGAACATCGGCCTCAAGTCCCCGGAGATCGATGCTGAGACCATTGCCCTGGGCATTGATATCGTCAAGGCCATGGGCATCAACTCCGTCAAGGTATGCATCAACACCCTGGGCGATGATGAAAGCCGTGCGGCTTACCGCAAGGCACTGAAGGACTACTTCACACCGCACATTGATGAACTCTGCAGCGACTGCCACAGAAGACTTGAGCAGAACCCGCTGCGCATCCTTGACTGCAAGGTCGATGCGGACAGCGAGATCCTGAAGAATGCACCGCGTCTTTCCGATTACCTGAATGAAGAAAGCCGTGACTACTTCAAGAGGGTGCTCAAGGCACTGGATGACCTGGGCATTGCCTATGAGATCGATGACCGTCTTGTCAGAGGCCTGGACTACTATACACACACGGTATTCGAAGTGAAATCCGTCAGACCCGATGCCGGTGCACAGTCCACGATCTTTGCGGGCGGAAGATATGACCACCTGGTGGAGTACTTCGGCGGACCTGAGATGTCCGGCATGGGCTTTGCCATCGGTCTGGAACGTCTTCTTTCCCTGGCCGAGGATGAAGGACATGTCTTTGCGGAAAGCAATGACGCCGATGTTTATGTCATCTCCCTGGGCAATGTAACAGACAAGGCACTGAAGCTTGCCGAAGAACTCAGAGCCTCCGGTCTTGCGGTGGAAGTCAACCTCACCCAGAGAAGCCTCAAGGCACAGTTCAAGAGCGCCGACCGCTGCAATGCAAAGTACATTGCAATCCTTGGCGAGGATGAAGCGGCAAACGGCACCGTGAATCTCAAGAAGGCCGGCGAGAAGGAACAGAAGACACTGAAGCAGGAAGAACTTCCTGCAATGATCAAGGAAATGGAAGGAAGAAACTTATGAGCATGGAAAGAACATGCGGCAACGGCACGCTCAGGAAAGAGGATGCCGGACGCAAGGTCGTGCTGGTCGGCTGGGTAAGCAAGAGAAGAAACCTCGGCTCCCTGGTGTTCATTGATCTGCGCGATCGTTCAGGCATTGTCCAGGTCACATTCGATGAGACAATGGCTGACAAGGTCAAGGATGTCCGTTCAGAGTACATCCTGCATGTATGGGGCACCGTACAGCTGAGGAAGGATGCCAACCCCAGGATGGCTACCGGCGAAATCGAGGTTCATGCCGAGGATGTCAGGATCATCAACAGCGCAAACACAACACCGTTTGCCATTGCGGATGACACCGATGCCCTGGAGGATACCAGACTCAAGTACCGCTACCTGGACCTGAGAAGACCGGTGCTGCAGCAGAACCTGATGCTCAGGCACCGCATCTGCATGATCGCAAGGAATGTGCTGGATTCCGAAGGGTTCGTTGAAGTTGAAACCCCGATCCTTGCAAGAAGCACACCGGAAGGCGCAAGAGACTACCTGGTTCCTTCCCGTATTTACAACGGCAAGTTCTGGGCACTGCCCCAGTCCCCGCAGATCTACAAGCAGCTTCTGATGATCGGCGGAATGGAGAAGTACTTCCAGATTGCAAGATGCTTCAGGGATGAGGATCTGCGCGCCGACCGCCAGCCGGAGTTCACCCAGATCGATATCGAGATGAGCTTTGTCGATGAGGATGATGTCTTTGGTGTTGTGGAACACCTGATGAAGGAAATCTTCAAGGGTGTGAAGAACTATGATCTTGAGGATCACTTCATCCGCATTACCTGGAATGAGTGCATGAAGCGCTTCGGTTCCGATAAGCCTGACCTGCGCTTCTGCAATGAGATCCAGGATATCTTCGATATCTTCAGCAA
>OMUX01000099.1 GCA_900314345.1 uncultured Erysipelotrichaceae bacterium
TGTGCCGGAAGCCGTGTCATGCTGGAAACTGGAAAATCGGTGGCGGTCAAGGCCGCTGCGCCGGTTTGCAAAATTGGAGGGTGGCAATTCCTCCCCAACTTATGTGCTGGCACACATTGAAGTCGGGGTCTCCTTGCCATAGTATGATGAAGTCATTGCTGGAAAGGGAGAATCCTTTGTATGGAAGGTCTGATCTGAGCATTGATGAAGACTTTGAGTCGCAGCTGGTTCCGCAGGTGTTTGAAGATATCTGCCGCCAGTATCTCATCCTGAAGAATAAAGCCGGAAAGATGGATATCCCGTTTGAGAAGATCGGTAAGTACTGGTATGACGATCCTGTGAACCATAAGAACGGAGAGCTTGATGTTGTGACGCAGGATCCGGAAGGATATGTTTTCTATGAAGTGAAATTCAGAAAGAAGCCTGTTGCCAGAGAGATGATCGATGAAGAGATCGAGCAAGTAAATCAGTGCGGCCTGTTCTGCCGGAAATACGGATTCTTTTCAAGAACAGGGTTTGATGCAGAGCCTGGGGAAAATGAAGTCTTCATTCCGCTGGAAAAACTCTATGAAAGATAAGGAGAAGCCATGAAGATCCTTGTGATACCGGATTCTCATCTGAAGCCTTTCATCTTCATGAAGGCAGATGAGATCCTGAACAATCAGATGGCAGACAGAGCAGTGTGTCTGATGGATATTCCGGATGACTGGGGAAAGATCTGGAGTCTTGAGGTATATGATGAAATGTACTGGACCGTGCTTTCCTTTGCGCGGAAACATCCGGATACATACTGGTGTCTAGGCAACCATGACTGTTCCTATCTCTGGAAGAGAATGGAAACAGGCTACAGTGCTGCGGCGGCATACCTTGTGAAGGAGAAGACGGAAGAACTGATTCATACAGCAGGAGAGGATCATGTCTCCTTTGCCAGAAGGATTGACTCTTTGGTGTTTTCCCATGGCGGGCTTGCCAAGAGCTTCATGAATGACTGCTTCTCACAGGAAGAACAAAGGAAGATCGATCATTGCATTGAAAGGATCAATGCCATGGGTGCGGAAGATCTCTGGATTCAGGATTCTCCTATCTGGGCAAGACTGCAGCCGGGGTATGATATGCATGCATTCATGGCAAGAGGGATGACACAGGTTGTGGGACATACACCTGTAGAGGAGGTACAGGAATACAACCGTGTCATAACCACGGATGTATTCTCCACCTACAGGGACGGGAGTCCGATCGGAAACCAGAAGTTCATCATCATAGATTCAGAAACAGCGGAATGGGTATATGCATAACAAGGGACAGGGCAGCCTGTCCTTTGCTTTGCAAGACAACTTCAGCCTTTTGTACATTCTGCTTTGATTTTACGGTTATTGCTGACTGATGGTCATTATAATGGACAAGGCGAGGGAAATTGAATGGCTGAGAAGGAAGAAAAAAGCAGCGGGATGGTGAAGATTGCCACGTTCATTGTGGTCAAGCGGAACCTGTTCCTGCTGGCAACAGTGATCCTGTTGATATTTTCTGTGTTTTCAAGCAAATGGGTGAATGTTGAGAATGATCTGACAACGTTCCTGCCGGATAATTCAGACACAAAACAGGCACTCAATGTCATGGACGGACAGTTCACGACCTACGGCAGTGCGGAGGTAATGGTGGCGAATGTCTCCTATGAAGAGGCAGAGCACCTGGACAAGCAGATCGAGGATATCGACGGTGTGCAGTCTGTTACATTTGATGACAGTGATCAGCACTATAACAATGTATCCGCAAGGTATTCCATTACCTTTGACTATCCGGAGGATGATGAGGCATGCCTGACATCCCTGGATGCAGTGAAGACATCCTTGTCTGACTACGATATCTATGTGAAGACGGATCTTGGCAACAGCACCGGCGATATCATTGCCAAGGAAATCCAGAAGATCATGGTGTATGTGGCAATCATCCTGGTTGTGGTGCTGACCCTGACATCACAGACGTATGGTGAGGTGCCGGTGCTGCTGATGACATTTGTCATTGCCATGGTACTGAACAGTGGTACCAACTTCATCTTCGGTACGATTTCATTCGTATCCAGTTCCGTGACTTCGATCCTGCAGCTGGCATTGTCCCTGGACTATGCCATCATTCTCTGCAACAGGTTCAAGGAGGAACATCAGGACAAGCCGATCCGGGAGGCAGTCATTGTGGCTTTAAGCAAGGCCATTCCGGAGATAGGTTCTTCTTCATTAACAACCATCGGCGGTCTTGTGGCAATGCTGTTCATGCAGTTCAAGCTTGGTCCTGATATGGCTATCTGCCTGATCAAGTCCATTGTGTATGCACTTCTTGCAGTATTTGTCGTCATGCCGGGATTGCTGGTGTTGTTCGGGCCGTTGATTGACAGGACACAGCACAAGTCCTTCCTGCCGAAGGTTCCCTGGATGGGAAAGTTTGACTATCATACCCGGAAGATCATTCCGCCGGTGCTTGCAGTGCTTCTGGTTGTGGCATTCTATTTCAGCAATATGTGTCCGTACGTGTATGGATACAGCACAGTGGAGACACCGAAGCTGAATGAGGTGCAGATTGCCTCCAACATGATCACCGACAATTTCAAGGTGGACAACATGGTGGCAGTCATTGTGCCGGGCAATGACTATGAAACGGAACGGAAGCTTCTGGATGATCTGGAAGCCTGCCCGGAAGTGGACTATACCATGGGTATTTCCAATATTGATGCCCTTGGGGGATACAAGCTTGGAGACTCTCTGACGCCAAGACAGTTCGGGGAGCTTGCAGGTGTGGACTATGAAGTGGCACAGCTGCTTTACAGTGCCTATGCGGCAGACCAGGAAGACTATGGAAGACTGGCAGGGAATATTTCCACCTACAGTGTTCCTTTGATTGACATGTTCCTGTTTCTCAGTGATGAAATGGACCAGGGATATGTGAACCTGGATGAAGACACGACGAAACAGCTTCAGGATGCCGCAAAGCAGATGAGAGCTGCCAAGAAGCAGCTTTCCGGTGATACGTATGACCGCATGCTTGTATATCTCAATCTTCCGACCTCGGGAGATGAGACGTATCAGTTCCTGGATACGATGCGGGAAATGACAGCGAAATATTATCCGGAGGATGATGTGTATCTTGCCGGTGAATCCACGAATGAATACGACTTCAAGAAGAGCTTTGCAAGGGATAACATCGTTGTCTCCATTGTCTCGATCCTGATTGTCCTTGTGGTATTGCTGTTCACGTTCTACTCGGCCGGCATGCCTGTGCTTCTGATCATGGTGATTGAAGGGGCCATCTGGATCAACTTCTCGTTCCCTTACTTCCTGCACAGGAACCTGTTCTATCTGGGCTATCTGATTGTCTCGAGTATTCAGATGGGCGCCAACATTGACTATGCCATTGTCATCAGTTCCAGATACATGGAGCTGAAGGATCAGTATGAACCGGAAAAGGCAATCACGGAAACGATGAACTTCTCATTCCCGACGATCATCACCTCCGGCTCCATCATGGCAAGTGCAGGATTCCTGATCGGAAACATGTCAAGTGATGCGTGCATCTGCGGCATCGGTGAATGCCTTGGAAGAGGCACGGTCATTTCCATGGTCCTGTGTATGTTTGCTTTGCCGCAGGTACTGATCATCGGCTCGAAGATCATCGACAGGACATCCTTCTCCATGCCGAAGAGTGAACATACGCGCAGTATGAGCGGTGTGTCCTATGTGGAAGGCAATGTGCACGGCATGGTGAACGGTGTTGTGGATGGCTATGTGAAGGCAAGGATTGACGGCGATGCGGAACTGACATTCCGCAGGAACGGTTCTGAGATACCGCTGAATGAAGACTATGCCATGCAGTACAGTGAAGGGGAGGAAGACGACAATGCTTAAGCGTGTGAAAAGATTCCTTGCTGTACTGGCTTCCGTATTGCTGGTATTCCTGGATATTCCGGTGCATGCCGAAGAGGAGAATGCCATCACCATCGACAGTGCCGAGGATCTCATTGAGTTTGCCAGGAACTGCAGCTATGATGCCTATTCCAGAGGATTAAGGGTGGAACTTTCCTCCGATATTTCCCTGGAGAATACAGAGTTTGCACCGGTTCCGGTGTTTGCCGGTACGTTTGAAGGAAACGGGCATACCATCAGCGGCTGGGTGATGAAGGAAAGCTATAATCCTGCAGGTCTGTTTGCCGAGGTCAGTGAGGGAGCCGTTGTTGAAAACCTGACGGTGAGCCTTACCATGGCGCCGGAAGGGGAAAGACAGAATGTCGGCGGTGTTGCGGGCATCAACTACGGCACCATTCAGAACTGCCGGATGATCGGCAGTGTGAGCGGTGAGAAGTATGCCGGTGGAATTGCCGGTGTCAATGCGGTCAGCGGCATCGTGCATGACTGTACGACAGACGGGGCAGTGTATGGACTGGATGGTACCGGCGGTATCGTCGGCTACAATCTTGGCGTGATCGACAGCTGTGAAAACAACGGATACGTGAATACAGAGAGCACGGACTATTCTTTCTCCCTGGATGATCTGAGCATGGAACCGGCACTGGATGTGCATGATCTGATCAGCACCAGCACCGGTGTGACGATTACCGATGCCGGAGGTATTGCCGGCTACAGCTGCGGGTCCATCACCTTGAGTACAAACCATGGTCTTGTGGGTTATCCGCAGATCGGATACAACATCGGCGGTATTGCGGGAAGAAGCAGCGGTCATATCGGAAGCTGCTCCAATGACGGTGAGATCAAAGGCAGAAGGGACATCGGCGGAATTGCCGGTCAGGCAGAGCCTTATGTGATTATTACGTTCTCAGCAAGTGATGCAGAAGTGCTCTCCGGACAGATCTCACAGATGCAGGGTCTTGTCAATAACATGAAGGGCATTGCGGACAGTGCGGATGCGGAGCTGAACAGCCGTCTGAACCAGCTGTCTGATTATCTGAATACAGCCGGCAGTAATGTGGATGCCCTGAAGAACAATATCAGTGAAAAGGCATCGGAAATTGAAGGCATCACACCGGAACAGGTGGAATCGGATGCACAGAAGGCTGTGGATGATGCCGGACAGGCAGCTGAAGACGAATACAACAAAACGAAGGACTGGACGGCAGAAGACTACAGGAATGCAGCACAGTCTGCGCTGGATCAGATCGATGCCAGTGCGGATGCGGCTGCCCAGATCCTGCGGAGCCAGGCTTCTTCAGACCTGACAGCGGCTGTTTCCGGCATCAGCAGTGAATCATCCCTGCTCATAAACCAGGTGAAGAACAAGGGCACAGAGCTTGTGAACTCCGCCAATGCGGTGGCGGATCAGGCGGATGCCATCGGCAGCACCCTGAACAGCCTCATTGAGACGGTTTCCCACCCACAGGATCTGGTACAGGATACTTCCGCTCTGGACGCAGATGCCGTATTGCTTGGCAAGATTGCGGACAGCAGGAATACCGGTTCCATCAGCGGCGATCTCAACATCGGCGGCATTGCCGGATCCATGGCCCTGGAATACCAGGCGGATCCTGAGGATGATATCTCTGCACAGCTGGATGCCAGCACAAAGAAGGAATATCAGCTGAAATGCATCCTGCAGAAGGATGTGAACACGGGAAGCGTGAATGCCGGAAGGTCTGAATGCGGCGGTATTGCTGGAAGAATGGATCTTGGGTATCTTCTGCAGTGTGAGAATACGGGGACTGTTTCCTCTGCAAGCGGCAATGATGTCGGCGGTATTGCGGGTATTACGGCATCCACTGTAAGAAACAGCTATGCCCGCTGTGAGCTTTCGGGAAGCAGGAATGTCGGCGGTATTGCAGGAACCGGTGTGGCTGAATCCACGAATGGTTCCCAGTCCATCGTGGCGGACAATGTGTCCATGGTTGAAATCACGCGCTGTGATGAGAATCCCGGTGCCATCAGCGGCAAGGATGCGGGAGACTTCAGCGGCAATGTGTTTGTCAGTGATGATCTTGGCGGCATCAACCGTGTCAGCCGGACAGGAAAGGCGGACCCTGTATCCTATCAGGATCTTCTTGCAAGGGAGGATCTGCCGGATTCCTTCCGGACATTCACATTGAAGTTTGTGGCAGACGGGGAAACGCTGAAGGAAGTGCAGTTCAGCTATGGTGATTCCTTTGATGAAAGCATCTTCCCGGATGTGCCGGAAAAACAGGGATACTATGCTGTCTTTGACAGAACGGATCTGAAGAACCTGCATTTCGATACAACCGTCACTGCGGAGTATCACAGGATCCTGAGCTCTCTTGCGAGCAATGAGAACCATGAAAACGGAAGGCCTGTTTTCTATGTGGAAGGCTCGTTTGATGACAAGGACATCCTGTCGGTGCAGCGTGCGGAAATGACACCGGAGGATTTCAGCCTTGCACGTGACCATGCCGGGGCCGCATTCTGGGACTACCTTTCCCATCCGGGTGAAGGCATTGCGGAATCGGAAGTGGAACAGT
Organism: uncultured Erysipelotrichaceae bacterium; assembly: GCA_900314345.1. GTDB lineage: Bacteria > Bacillota_I > Bacilli_A > Erysipelotrichales > Erysipelotrichaceae > Bulleidia. The sequence continues at coordinate 6,467 of OMUX01000099.1, forward strand.
GGAAGCTGAAGCTTCCTGAGGATGGAAGCGATACACACTATGTACGGTATTACCTTCCGGCAATGCTTTCCCAGGTCTCTTATCAGATCTATGTGCGTGAAGACGGCGGAACATGGAGAAGAGCGGATGCTGAGACGGTCGGCAGCTATGCACGGTTTGCGGTGAATGGTTCTGATGTGGAAGTGGCAAGCATCTTCGCTGTGCCTGGTGCATGGCTGTATGGTGTGCTTGCGGCATTCGTCATGTTCATTGTCATGCTTGTAACAAGAAGAAGACGCAGGGAGCACCGTGCACGTGTGCATAAGGCATTCCATCAGCTGCTTGCGGAAGACAGGCGTCTGAAGATTGCGTTCACTGCTGTCATTGCGGCATTTTCCGGATTCATTGTCTACGGTATTGTGCTTCTCTACAGAGGAAGCTCTGCCGGTCTGAAGGCATACCAGCTGCTGAATGACTTTGCCCGGAAGGATCCAAGTGCCGTGGAACTGACACTGGATACAACACTTGGCTCTGATCAGGAAAGCAATGTCATCGAGATTGAACGCAGCCGCAATGAAGAAGCGGATGCGTCCATCAGCACCATCACCATGAACAACCTGAGCCTGTACTATGCGGATGACAATGTCTATCTGGAAAACGGCAGAGCATATCATATCGGTTCAGAAACACCGGATTATGCAAGGCTTCTGGAACAGTCGGCAGTGATCCTGGAACATGCGGACATCACTTCTTCAAAGTCCGGTTCAAAGACGGTCTATACCCTGACGGCAAAGCAGCAGAATGCAAGGAAGCTTCTGGAAATCCTGCTTGCCAGGGAAGAGGATGATCTTCCGGATATCATGTCCGTGGACATGACGGTGACGGCGGAGGATGATGTGCTGAAGCAGGTGACATTCTCATCCACGGGTGTTCTGAAGGATGAGGGAAAGACCGGATATACGGTTGATGCGACGGTGGATGTAAAGGACACGGAAACGGGTGCTGTCATTCCGGAGGCAGTGGTCAGCGCAGTCAAGGACAAGAAAGCACCGGAAGGTGAGATCACCTCTGACTATCTGGATCTTCTGTATGCATGGGGCAGTCTTTACAGCAAGGATCCTATGGCTGCTTCCATCCGGCTTTCTGCAGGAGGCAATGTTCTGAATGTGAGCGAGAACCTGCAGTATCATCGTGTTCTGAATGAGGGAAATCCGATTACCTGCCTGCAGATGAATGACCTTGTGATCTACTATGGAAACGGCAAGGTATGCACGGAAGACGGAAGTCTGTCATTGAATGCAGGCCAGAAGAAGCTGGCAGCCAACGGAAAGTATCTGGAATTTGCCTATGGCATCTGCATGGACGGGAAGTTTGATCTGTCGGATGCGGCAGGCACAAAGCTGTTTACGATCAGTATGGATGAAGACGGCATGCAGGAACTGGCGGATATGATCACAAACGGAAACAGTGCTGATGCATTGCAGCTGAAGAGCGGCACCCTGCAGGTAACGGTATCCAATGGCGGGATCAAGCGCATCCTCTGCAGCATCAACGGTACGGCGGGCATCGAGGATGTGCAGGTTCCGGTATCTGCATCTGCGGAAACAACGATCAATGATCAGTCTGACTTCAAGGTGCCGGATGCGGTCATCAAGGTATTGCAGTAAAGGGGATAATTGTTATGAGGAATGTAGTGATCTGTCTGGAAAGGGAATTCGGCTCAGGCGGCCATGAGATTGCCGTGAAGGCAGGCGAGCGGCTGTCTCTTAAGGTGTATGAGAATGAGCTTCTGCATCTTGCCTGCCAGCTTGGCGGGGTCAGTGAGAAGCTGCTGCAGGAAGATGATGAAAAGGCATCGAATCCATGGCTGTACCACACCATCCATGAAGGCAATAAGTTTGTCTCCCATACGCTTCCTTCCTCGCAGGTGCTCTTCGACCTGCAGGCACACGTAATCAAGCGTGTGGCAAAGGAAAAGGACTGCATCCTTGTGGGAAGATGCGGTGACTTTGTGCTGAGGGATGAAGATGTGGACCTGATCAAGGTGTTTGTGAAGGCTCCCTTTGATCAGCGTGTCAAGCGCAAGAGTGCACAGGAGAACATGCCTGAGGACAAGGAACGGAAACGTGTGCGGAAGATGGACCATCAGCGCCGTGACTACTATGAATCCTATACCGGCTATACCTGGGGTGAGGAAGGAAAGTATGACCTCATCCTGGATACGGGCATGATGACACTGGACCGTGCAGCAGATCTCATTGTGGATGCCTACCGGCTGAAGAAGCAGAACGTGGCACCGGCAGAAAACACAGTGGAATAAGCAAACAGCAGAGCATCGGGATGACTGATGCTTTTCTGTTACTTTGCGTATATTGCATAAAACGGCATGCGGATACTTTGCGTATTCTGCATATTTCTGCTGGTTTTAATATTGCG
>OMUX01000310.1 GCA_900314345.1 uncultured Erysipelotrichaceae bacterium
TCCAGAGATGTTCTCTGTTATGGAGCAGAATGGTGACGATGTTGTTGGAACCAGAAGAGTCACCAGGAAGGGTGAACCACCTGTACGTTCCTGGTTTGCGAGGCAGTTCTACAAGCTGATCAACAAACATACAACCGTAGAGATCGTTGACGGTGCCAGAGACTTCCGCCTTATGAAACGTCAGGTTGTAGACAGTATTCTTTCCTTGAATGAATACAACCGTTTTTCAAAAGGGTTGTTTGCCTGGGTTGGCTATAAGACAGAATATCTGGAGTATGAGAACATTGAGCGTGCTGCAGGAGAGACGAAGTGGAACTTCTGGAAGTTATTGCGTTATGCCCTGGATGGCATTGTGGAATATACAGACTTCCCGCTGCAGATTTCCTTCTGGGCAGGCGGAGCATTGTCTGTTGTTATGTTCATTGAGCTGATTGTACTCTTAATCATTTCTTTAACCGGCAAAGCCGTTTCTTCCACTACACTTGTTGTGTCTGTCGTTCTGTTCCTGGGAGGAACCCTTCTTCTTTCTGCAGGAGTGATCGGTGCATATCTTTCCAAGACATATGATGAAGTCAGACACAGACCGCAGTATATCGTGAAGCGGTTCTACGAATAGGAGGAAGGAAAGCAGTGAGTTCTTCAAGCAAGGCATTAAAGAAAAAACATCGCAAGATCAACGGCATCCTTGCCTTGATCTTAATGGTTATAACTGTCGTGGCAGTGATTGCCATGATCATCAATATCTTCCGTGTCGGGACCAGAAGCACCGCTTCTGTTGATACAGAAAATACCAATTCATTGTCCACGGATACCCAGCGTGACATGTCCAATGATCTCTATGAGATCGGAAACAATCCTACAGAATATGAAAAGGAATGTTTTCAGAAGCTGACGGATGCACTGAAATCCGGCACAAAGGAACAGCAGGCAGAAGCCCTTGTATATGCTTTTGTGTCTGATTATTTCACATGGACTAATAAAGATGGCAACTACGAGGTAGGCGGTCTCCAGTATATCTACAGTAATAAGTATGTTTCCTTTGAAGAATGGAGCAGATACAACTATTACCAGGATATGGATCTCTATATCTCACAGTATGGAAGAGACAACCTTCCGGCTGTGTCTTCCATAACCACCGATGTGGAAACATTCAAGGCACCGGACTTCACAGTGAATACCGTGGATCCGGCAGAAACCTATGACTGCTATCAGGTGCAGGTATCCTGGACTTATAACATGGGTGCCAAGGTCCCCAAGGAGAATTTTGTCAATGACATGAGATTCCAGGTCATTGACCATGACGGAAGAATGGAAATTGCTGAGTTCTATGACATGGATTCCGTCAATGCCTGGGAAGCAGCCAACAGCGTTACCAGCACAGAAGGACAGGAGGGCTGATCATGAGCACACAGCCTGTTCATAAGAAGAAGCTTGATCCCACGAAGTTCCACAGGGACATGACCAATATCAACATCCTTGTCACTGTTTTAACTGTGCTTGCAAACATCACCGTGGTCTACACGATGATGAATACCACCAGATTCTCCTCCTTAAGCAAGATGAGCTTCATTGCGGTGAATGTCATTGCAATGTTATTGCTGGTAGTACTGAACGTGCTTGTCCTTTTAGGCATCCGCTCAAAGAAGAAGAGCATCTATATCACCGGCATCGTCATGATGTGCATCTTCGTCCTGATCGGCGGGTATGGCACATGGGTGATTGCCTCTGTGAATAAGAGTGTAAACAAGATTACCGCTACAACAGTCAAGGAATCCGTTGATGTTTCTCTCGTTGTCTATGATGAAGAAGGTACCAGTGATCTCAAGAGCATTACAGACCTGAATGGCAGGACGGTAGGCTATGCCACAGGCACGAACCCTGCAACCCTTGGTAAGAAGAAAATTGATTCCGAAGGAATCAATGTCTCTTACCAGGAATACCAGGATTATTCTTCTTTGGCATTAGGACTGTTCTCTGGAGAGATTCAGTGTGCACTGCTTCCAAGCAACTATCAGTCCATGTTCCAGAATGAGACCGGACTGGCGGATTATCTTGACAAGACAAGCTCCATTCTGGACTTCTCTGATGATGTCATTATTGAAAACAAGACAGGGTCTGATGTGAACATCACACAGGAACCATTTACTGTATTATTGCTTGGCACTGCTGACGGTATGTCAGATACGATGATTCTCTGCTCTGTGAACCCGATCTCCATGAAGGTTACCATGACCTCCATTCCAAGAGATTCCTACGTGCCGATTACCTGCTATGGCGGTGGCTCCTCCAAGCTTAACGCTTCCAGAGCTGTGAGTATTGACTGCACTATCGCAACGATTGAACAGCTGACTGGTATTTCCATTGACTACTATGTAGATACCAATTTCCAGGGTGTCGTTGATATCGTTGATGCCTTAGGCGGAATTGTTGTCAATTCCCCGGTAGAGTTCGTAGGCCAGAACTCCTCCAGTGAAAGAGGTCATTATACGGTCTATGTTCCGGCAGGAGACAACGTACTTCTGCATGGTGAACAGGCACTTGCCTTTGCAAGAGAAAGACACCTTTTCGCAACAGGAGATTTTGCCCGCCAGCAGCACCAGCAGGAAGTCATTGAAGCGATTGTCAGATCAATCCTGAGAACAAGGGATATCAATACCTTTGTCAAGGTGCTGGAAGCAGCAGGAGACAACATTTCCACAAACCTCTCTGTAGACCAGATGACATCCTTTGTCAGCTATGCCATGAAGAAGATCGGAAGATTCTATGACGAAGATCATCCGGAAGATGTCTTCCTTATCCAGTCTTCCAGGATTACAGGCTATAACTCCGGCCTTTGGGATGAGAATCTCCAGATTGTACTTTCCATTGTCAGACTCTGGAATGGCTCCATTTCTGCAGAAGCTGCCAACATTACTCGTAATATTGATATGAACAGCACGATCGATCATGGAGACATGCTCAGATATGCAGATGGCTATATGACAGCATGGTTCATGT
>OMUX01000138.1 GCA_900314345.1 uncultured Erysipelotrichaceae bacterium
TGATTGCTTCCGTGTGGTATACCGTAACAACATACCACTTACATTTAGGACCTAGGCGTGATGTATCTACAGCAAGCAACAATATGGAGCTGGCAGTAGATGCTTTGAACAGTGCATTGCAGTCGAAGGGGAAGGCACTGGCAAAAGATGCTCCTACAGAGTTGATCATTGCTGAAATGCATCAGGAAGATAAGGCTGTAAGGAAATACAAGGCAACGATTGCACAGACTGTGCCGTATTTCTTTCTGTCTCAGTTCATTACAGTACCAAAGACGCATAACACAACCAATAACTGGAGAAAGCCTCAGGTGGTGGTGCCGATCATCAATGAGACATTCAGGACACAGGTGATTCCTTACAACATCATTCACATGAAGGACAGATTGCAGAGTCAGGTTGTCATGAATGAAAAGTGGGCGGAGTACCTGATCAATGAACAGACTGTGATCAAGGAATGGCTGCAGTACAAGAAGATCGTCTTTCTGCAGGCAAGAAATCCAGGCGTACCAGGGATCATCTACAAGCTGGAACCGGAAAAACAGAGAAACTATGAGAATGTCAGGAAGCTGTGGAACATCCTGATTGACCGGAATGACTTCATGGACATTTATTCCAGACAGAGCCTTCAGGAAGAAGGCAGGTACGATCTGGATCACTTCGTACCATGGTCTTACGTAGCCTGTGATGAACTATGGAATCTGACACCGACCAACCATACTATGAATATCCAGAAGAGCGATCATCTGCCGGATTGGGATCTGTTTTCCAAGGACATGGTGGACCAACAGTACTGTATGTACCGCACTGTTGTTGATCGTGATGATTCTGATCTGAACGCTGCCTTCAGCCATTGCCTGAAAACTAACCTGAATGCGGCATGGGCAGTAGGACAGCTCTATAACCCTGCAAACAGCGAAACAGTGTTCAAGAACATGCTGCATGATAACCTTGAAAACACATATAAAGATGCACTAAACAGCGGATTCAGCGGCGGATTCAGAGGGTATAAGCAATTGCAGTTGGAAATCTGATTGCTGATATGAGCAGTACTTGCAGTGCTCATTTTGCCCGGATAAGGGCCCTATGATGTATGATAAACATGTTGGCATTGGACTAAGTTTGAAATGAAATTGAATTTCGTCCAACGCGGACGCTGAGGTGACTCTGTGATTCAGTATATATGCAAACACTGTGACAATCTGCCGTGTGAAACGAGTATATGCCCGGTATGCGGTCAGCGGACAGTGATCAAGGAAACGTCGATCTATTACTGTAAGGAGTGTAAATGTCATAGGACTGCTCAACCTCTTCGGATCAGCTACGGTTGTCTGATCACTGTCCGGAATTATGGCGGCTCATCGCCATGCCTGTAGCGTGACGGAACATAGGAGCCGACATAATGCATGCAGGTGCCGCAAGTACACAGAAGCGGATCTACACCAAACGTGTCGATCAAGGAACGACGGTAATGAATCCGTCTCTCATGATCTGAATTGGCACCGGAGCGGCAATGAAGCTTCTTCTGGACATGTTTCTTGTGCTTGTGATCAGCAGTGACATAGAGACCGTAATATCTGTTCATTTTGAACTGCTCATCCGGGATATGCTGTATGAGCTTTTCCATGAATTTGAAGACATGTTCAGTAACTTCAATGTGCTGACCGGTTTTATGATCGTCATACCAATATTTGATCTGTCTGGTTTCCTTGGCGTGTACCAGGACTTTTACTCAACCGCATAAACTTTTCTGCACTCAGGAAACATGGGATGAATAGCAGATTTTACATATTGCAATGAAAGTGTCTTTATGTATTTTGCTATAATTTTGTCGACAAAGTTTTATTGAGCAGTCGGTTGAGGGGTGCTGACATGAACGATAACATAATGATTGGCGAATGTCATACAAAGAAGGATACCAGGAAGGCCTTTAGCGGCAGGATCATGGCTATTCTTAAGACGGTTGTGGTAATTGCGTTGTGCATATCTCAGTATTTTGCAGGTGCTTCATTCACAGTACTTGCCAAAGAGAAAAGCAGCAATATCAGCGGACAGGTTTATACCTTTGAAGACGACAATGATTATCAGGTCACAGAAGCTGATGCATCAAAGGCGACGACTTCTTCCAATTCATTAGGAAAATTCTCCATCTCCGGAGATTTCAAGGAATCAGGCGAGGCGAATGGGGTTAAGGCATATACCGTTAACAAAGGTGATATTTCATTTACATACACATTCAACAAATCGATTCTTAATGCAAAAGAAACAGAATGGCACTTAATATCTGATGTTGGAAAGAAAATAGATAGCCACAAGCTCGAAGATAAGATTGGCTATGGTGCAATTGTTGTACTGACTTCTCTTGACGGAGCAACATGGTCACTGGAAGATGAGAATACTAATGTATTTACGGATGAAAGTGATTTGAGCAAGCCGTTTTATAAGACAAGCTCTATACAGCTGCAAAATGGCTGCTATTACAAAATCGTCGTGGCTTACGAAGAAGAAAAAAAGGTTGGCGAAAAGAAGATTGCGTTTGTAACAATCGATGATAATCAATATCAGAAATATGCGGAAGTTTATGAATTCTATGCGTCTAGCCAGACTGTAGCAGGTTCGCCTTCTGACACACCGAGAAAGGCTTTAGGTGAAAAAGAAAAAACAAAGAGAGATAAAGGCTTCTCAGAAACGGAAGACCTTGATGAAGACGACCCTCATTATGGATGGGATATCGGCAGCTTCTTTGTGAATGGCTATACCAGTGATGTTAATGATGCCAGTGGAAATCCTGTTTTCCTGAAGAACGTCGGTGATAAAGTTACCTTGTGGTTTAACTTGAAGCAAGACATTAACAAGCTAAATGGAGACTCAACATTGTCAATTGCAGAAGATAAGAATGCATATGACAAATACTTTGAAGTATCTAAGACAAACTTTAAACATGGTGCATTGATCATTCGTTATACAGACTGGGAAAATGTAAAGCACGAGCCAATCATCTATACAGATTATCTTGCAGCAAATGCTAAGACTGGAGCTGATACACGCGTTTATCTGTTTGAAGAAGGCGACTATGAAGTGGCTCTGGATTATTCAATCAAGGACAACCCTCGCCAGGTTAAAGGAGTTTCCGTGGTTCCGACGTACACGGACTATAAGATTTTGTTTAAGTATTCTATTCGTAACAGCAACTGCATGGTCTATCCAATGGATCTTGCGACCGGAAGCGAGTTGTCTGACAATGCTTTGACGGCGAACGGTTTCAAGCTTGATCTGGCAAAATCAAGATACCTGAAGATTAATGTAAAGCGCGCTGTACTGAAGCAAGGTGCAAATAATACCTGGACTGAAGATGTGCGTTATAATCGCGCTGCCAAGGACGGGGATGAATATAAGGACGAAGGAATATATACCTTCACAGTTACAAATGAATATACCAATGAAAGCACCGCGAAGACGATATATGTTGGCGACAGTGATTTCAAACAGAATCTGATCAAGGCTGGTTATACGGTGCGGAAATAATTTGCAAAGAAGGTAATGCAGATATGAAAAAGATAATGCTGTTTGCTATGGCGCTGAGTATCCTTTGCACTGGCTGTTCTTCCGTCGGCGATGAACAGTTAGTTTCGAGTGCACCCGCAATTGAGACTGCAGAATCTTCAGCTTTGTCATCCACAGAAGCAGCTTCAGCAGGACCCTCTGTGACTGCTGCTGAAGAGTCAGTTGAAACTGGAGAATCGGCGGAAGCAACAGCAGAACCTGTTGTATTAAAAGATGATTATATTGACGAGGAAACTGTTGACGACTTTTCGGATCTGGATGATGCAGACTTAATGCAATACACAAAAGCAAGCGTATATCATGACCTGGTCAATGATCTGGACAGTGACAAGTATTTCGTTGAAAACGTCAATACAGCATATGTCTCACAAGAGTATATAGAAGAACTGGAATATAATTCACAGAAAAATATCTATTTTGGTTATTCATTGGATGAACTGGAAAATGCATTTCAAGGAAAGAAGTATATCTTCACCCTATCGTCCGATGGTAAAACAATAGTCACTGAATTCGAGGATCCTGATGAAACATATAATCAGGTCGTCAGAAATGTAGCAACAGGTACAGGTGTTATCCTGGTGTGCGTAACTGTATCTGTGCTGACAGGCGGCACTGCGCCAGCTGTCAGCATGATCTTCGCAGTATCAGCGAAAACCGGAACGACGATTGCACTTTCTTCCGGAGTAATCAGCGGTGTCGCTGCAGGAATAACGACACAATTGGAAACGGGCGATCCTTCCAAGGCTGTTGAAGCTGCAGCATTAAAGGGCAGCAATGGTTTCAAATGGGGCGCTATTACCGGTGCGATCAGCGGCGGTGCAGGTGAAGCAGTTGCTTTGCACGGCGCAACAATGAATGGCCTGACAATGAATGAAGCGGCTATTATACAGAAGGAATCAGGCTATCCACTTTCTCTTATTAAGAATTTCAAGAGTATTGATGAGTACAACTATTATAAAAACGCAGGCTTAACAACAACCAAGGTTGGAAAAGAACTGGCATTAACGCAGGATATTGACTGGAACCGCGTAGATCCAGCAACAGGGAAAACAAATCTAGAGCTTGCACTGTCAGGTAATGCGCCAAAAGACCCTACAGGTACAGCGTACGAACTGCATCACATCGGACAGAAAGACGATTCTGCGCTGGCCATCCTGACAGAAGAACAGCACCGGCTGAATGGCAACTTCTGCTCAATCCATACATGCGGTGTAAAGATTGAATCTGAGATTGACCGCGCTGCTTTTAAAACAACAAAGAAAGAATTCTGGAACGCGTTGGGAAGACTTGTTAAAGCATCAATGGA
>OMUX01000085.1 GCA_900314345.1 uncultured Erysipelotrichaceae bacterium
GTCTGAAAATGAAAAAACAGTATACCTTTATTCATCAAAGGATACTGTTGGTGTATGCAGTATAGACAATCCTGCAAGCGATTTGAAGAGGAAAATGAAGAAATTCAGGAATTTTTATGATTGGCTGAAAGCATCAATGATTTCTGCATAGCTGTCTCTCATCCCACACCTGTTATGAAGGAGTGGGCTTTCCCGGCGGGGTTTCTGTAAAGGCAGAAGGCCCTGGTGAAACAGACGGCATCGGTTCCAAGGCAATCGATGCACTTCCTTCCGCAATTGTTGAAACCAACTCCATCAGTGTGGACGGCATCTCCGGTGCTACCGTGACAAGCGATGCCATCAAGAATGCAGCAGCGGCAGCTCTGACTGCTGCAGGACTTGATCCGGCTGACTACCAGACAGGCTCATCCTCCGCTGGCGCAATGACTCCTGGCACATACACTGCCAAGGCCAAGGGCATGGACGGTGAAATCACGATTGATGTCACTGTTGATGATGCAAAGATCACAAAGATCGATATCACCGATGAGAATGAAACAGACTCCGTCGGTGACAAGGCTCTGGGCATTGTTGCGGATGCCATTGTAGACAAGCAGTCGCTGGCAGTGGATTCCGTCTCCGGTGCCACGGTTTCTTCAGCAGCCATGAAAGCTGCTGTCGCAGATGCCCTGACACAGGCAGGCGGCAGCGTGGATGAATGGAAGAGCAGAGAAGCCGCTGTTGAAACAAAGGATGAGACATTCGACTATGACGTTGTCATCGTCGGTGCAGGCTATGCCGGCATCCAGTCCGCATTCAAGGCAATGCAGGACGGTGCCAAGGTTGCCCTCATTGAAAAGCAGGGCATCATCGACGGAACATCCATCTTCTCCTCCGGCGCATATCTTGCCGCATTCACGGATGATGAAGTGGATGACAAGGTTGATATCTGGCTGAAGCGCAATACGCAGGAAGTCAACACAATCAATACCGACAAGGTAAAGACAGCCATGAGCAATGCGCCGGAAATCATCCAGAACTATACGGACATGGGCATCCAGGGCAAGGTCTACAAGGAAGTCGGCTGGGGCATTGACGCAACGGAAAAGGCACAGAAGAATGCTGAATCCATCCAGCTGGCTACAGCATCCGTTCATGCAAAGGGTGCTACAAACCTGCTCAACACACTCATGGGAAAACTTGAAGACGGCGGTGTGGATGTCTATGTCAACACGCCTGCCACAAAGCTGATCATGAAGGACGGTGCAGCAGCCGGTGTTGAATGTGATGCCAAGACAGGCAAGAAGACATTCAATGCCAAGGCCGTTGTCATGGCAACCGGTACCTATGCAAGAAATGCTGAGCTCTGCAGACAGCTGGATCCGGCGGCGGAGAAGAACTATACCTGTGCTTCTGCCGGTGATACCGGAGAAGGCATCCAGATGGCTCTTGATGCCGGTGCTCAGCTCTATCCTTACCAGCATAAGATGTCCGGTGTCCTGGCACCTGATCCCTATGACATGCCGGTAGACGGACAGCCATACAACTCCTACCCGTATGAATGCCTGCTGTTAACACAGGCTGGTGATCGTCCGATCAAGGAAGACGGCGGTGTCCATAAACTCACAGAGTACTTCCTCCTGGAAGACGGGCCGGACTATGGCTGGGTGATCATGGACCAGAATGTCGCTGACAAGTTCCTCAACCTCGATGAATACCTGCAGGAAACTGCAGACGGAAGCTCCTATATCAATGCATACAAGGAAAGCTCTGTTGCTGATCTTGCCAAGGATACCGGCATTGACGCAGACAAGCTCCAGGCAGCCATTGATGACTATAACAAGGCATGCGAAGCAGGAGAAGATCCGCTCGGCAAGGATCCGCAGTATCTCACAGCACTGACAGGTGATACATGGTATGCCGTCAAGGAATACGACATGACACGCGGTGAATACGGCGGCATTGTCACCAATGACAAGGCAGAAGTCACAGACGCTGACGGCAATGCAATTCCTGGTCTGTATGCGGCAGGCATGATCTCCTCCGGAGACATGATCGGCGACTACTATCCTGGCATGGAAGCACTGGGCATCTGCTCTTATATGGGCTGGATCTCCGGCCGTGAAGCAGCAAGCTACGCTGCAGGAAACTGATATCAGCTGATAAAAGGTACTCGTTCTGTACAGCTGCAGAGCGAGTACCTTTTCTTTTCAACTATTGTATTTCTTCAGTCACCGGCCGTGAACTCACAGCTTGTATCACAGCCCTGATCTTCCACAGCACTTCTTGCTTCGGATACCTGTGCAGCCAGATCATTGAGCTTTGTGCTCAATGCCTGTTTCTTTTCCTCTGTCCAGTATTCTTCGGGACTTGTCTCCTTGCTTGACAGCATGGAGGATTCATTGTCATGGCCGATGATCTCACCCTTGATGACAAAGGATACATCCGGTACATAGATTCTTGGTTTCCCGTCTGCATCATAGTCCAGATTGTCTCCCAGGATGGATACCACTTCCTGATAAAACTCACTGTTGTCTTCACGGTCCTGCTTGATGTCATAGTAGATTACCGGCACATTGTTCTTCATTGCCGCATCATTCAGCATCGGCACATAGGCCTGGCAGAACGGACAGGAAGGAAAGCCCAGATACACAATGCCTGTGCCATGCTTCAACATGGCAAGGATATCATCCTGTGTACCATAGGAGAAGGCATTCCATGCCGCAACACCGGTGTATTCCCCGGCAAACTTCTCATGTTCCGCAGTCATATCTGCTGTTGGTGCTGCACTTGCCTCAGCGGAGGCAGCTGCTGTTGTTTCTGCAATCGATGCTGCAGAAGAACTGCCGCAGCCTGTCAATGTAATCACTGCCGCAAACAATGCAGCAGTAACGATATGATTCTTCTTCATTCCTCTTCTCCCTTGTTCCAGGCATCGATCATTGCCTGCACGGATCTTGTCATTTCCTTGCTGAAATCACTGTCCCACTTCCGCTTACGGAAGCGTATGATGTAATCTTCCATTTCCGCTTCACCGACAATACCAGTCTGCTTCACAAGCATTGCCCTGAGATCCTTTTCTTTGTATGTATTTTCCTGTACCACATCATCCAGATCAAACCTTGCCGGTTTCTTCCGGTTCTTCTGCAGCTCGGAAGGATAGCCAAGCACCAGCATGCAGGCAGGAACCACATACTGCGGTAAATGCAGCAGTTGTTTTACATGTTCATAGTTCTCCAGGATATCCCCGATATAACAGCTGCCGATGCCCAGTGCCTCTGCAGCAGCAACGGTATTCATGGATGCGATCAATGCATCATCCATGGCCAGCATCAGATCTCCTGTACCCGGTTTTCGGGTATTCTCCTCATTCTTCCGGAACAGTTCATACCATTTGTGGTAGTCTGCACAGAACACCAGCACCATCGGTGCTGTGGCAATGAATGCCTGATGGTCGCAGGATTCCGCAAGCTCCAGCTTCAGCTTCGGATCCGTGATGTTCAGAATCGTATACAATGTCATGTTTCCTGCAGTAGGTGCCTGCAGTGCTGCATTCAGGATCACTCTCTGGTCCAGCTGAGGAATCGTGCGGTTGTCAAAGCTCCGCACGGACTTCCGTTCATTCAGTAATGTAATCGTGTCTTTCATCGCTGATATCGTAACACAAAGGCATAACAAAAAGGACCTTCCCGCATGAGGGAAGATCCTGATGAAGCAGTGAATGAATTACTTCTTGGCAGCAGCCTTCTTAGCTGCAGGCTTCTTGGCAGCAGCCTTCTTGGCAGCCGGCTTCTTAGCAGCAGCCTTCGGTGCAGCCTTAGGAGCGTCAGCGGAGAGAGCCTTGACGTTGTAGAATGCCTTCTTGCCTCTGTACTGAGCAACCGGACCGAGTTCCTCTTCGATTCTCATCAGCTGGTTGTACTTGGCAATACGATCAGTACGGCTCATGGAACCGGTCTTGATCTGTCCTGCGTTGACACCAACGACGAGGTCAGCGATTGTGGTATCCTCGGACTCACCGGAACGGTGGGAAACAACAGCTGTCCAGCCTGCTTCCTTGGCCATTTCGATGGAATCCAGTGTCTCTGTCAGAGTACCGATCTGGTTGAGCTTGATCAGAACTGCGTTAGCAGCGTTGAGCTCGATACCCTTCTTGATGAATGTTGTGTTGGTAACGAACAGGTCATCACCGACGAGCTGGATCTTGTCGCCAAGACGAGCTCTGAGCTTCTGCCAGCCTTCCCAGTCGTTCTCAGCAAGACCATCTTCCAGAGAGATCAGCGGATACTTCTCAGTCCACTTCTCATACATATCGATCATCTCTTCGGATGTCTTCTCGCCTTCACCGGAACGCTTCAGAACATACTTCTTCTTCTTTTCATCATAGAATTCGGAAGAAGCCGGATCCATAGCGAAGCAGATGTCATCGCCCAGCTTGTATCCTGCAGCCTTGACTGCTTCTGTCATGAGTTCCAGAGGTCCTTCGTTGCCGAGGGTCTCCAGCGGTCCCTTTCCGCCAGGGATGCAGCTAGGAGCGTAGCCGCCTTCATCACCGACAGCTGTGTTGTAGCCATAGCCCTTGAGGACAGTCTTCAGAGCGTGGAATACTTCAGCACCCATGCGGACTGCTTCATGAACATTCTTGGCACCGACCGGCATGATCATGTATTCCTGGCAGTCAGCAGCGGAATCAGCGTGCTTGCCGCCGTTCAGGACGTTCATCATCGGAACCGGCAGAACCTTTGCATTGGCACCGCCGATGTACTTGTACAGCGGCTCGCCATAGAAGTCAGCTGCAGCTCTTGCACAAGCAAGGGAAACAGCCAGTGTAGCATTAGCGCCCAGATTGGACTTGAACGGTGTGCCATCGAGATCCAGCATGACCTGGTCGATCTCGGACTGGCATGTAACATCCATGCCCAGCAGCTTCGGAGCGATCTTCTCATTGACGTTCTTGACAGCTGTCAGAACACCCTTGCCGCCGAAACGCTTCTTGTCGCCGTCACGCAGCTCGAGAGCTTCACGCTCACCTGTGGATGCGCCGGACGGAACGATTGCGCGTCCCTGTGCGCCGGACTCTGTGGTTACTTCGCATTCAACGGTCGGGTTGCCACGGGAATCGAGAACTTCGCGGGCATAGACACTTACGATATAAGGCATTAATTCATTTCCTCCTTGATTAAATTACCTTATGCTTCTATTTCAGAAGAAACTTGTTCTTCCTGAAACCTTACTTTGTGGCGTCAACCAGTGCCTTGAAGGAATCAACCTTCAGGCTGGCTCCGCCGATCAGTGCACCGTCGATATCCGGGCACGCCATATATTCCTTGATGTTCGTCGGCTTGACGCTTCCGCCGTACTGGATCCTGACTGCCTCGCCGGTAGCCTCATCATAGAGACCCTTGACCGTGTCACGGACCAGCTTGCAGCAAGCTTCAGCAGTGTTGACATCAGCGGACTTGCCTGTGCCGATGGCCCAGATCGGTTCATATGCGATGACCATTCTGGAAACTTCATCAGCTGTCAGACCAGCCAGGCTCTCTGTGAGCTCTGTCTTGATGACATCTGCAGTCTTGCCTGCATCATATTCAGCTTCTGTCTCGCCAACGCAGAGGATCGGTGTGATGTCTGCAGCGAACAGTCTCTTTGCCTTGGCAGCGCAGTGTGCGCTTGTCTCAGCATAGTATGTTCTTCTCTCGGAATGACCGATGATGCAGTATGTGATGCCGACTTCCTTCAGCATCGGAACAGAGACTTCACCGGTATATGCACCGGAGTCAACTTCATTGCAGTTCTCTGCAGCAACCTTGACAGCGCCGGCATTCTTCACTGCAACATCCAGATCGACATACGGAGCACCGATGCCGTAGTCTGCTGCTTCATTTCCTGTGACATAGCCTTCGATGCCCTTGAAGAACTCAAGTGCTTCGGAAGGTGTCTTGTTCATCTTCCAGTTTCCGAAAATAACAGGTTTTCTTGCCATGATCGAGTGATTACTTCTCCGGGATGATTGCTACACCCGGGAGCTCCTTTCCTTCCATGTATTCCAGAGATGCGCCGCCGCCTGTGGAGATGTGGCTGAACTTGTCAGCGAATCCAAGGTTCTTGGCTGCAGATGCGGAGTCGCCGCCGCCAATGATGGTTGTAGCGCCGTCCAGCTCAGCCAGTGCCTTGCAGATCTCTTCTGTACCGACTGCGAACTCAGGCTTCTCGAACACACCCATCGGGCCGTTCCAGAAGACTGTCTTTGCGCCTTCAAGTTCCTTCTTGAAGAGCTCGACTGTCTTCGGACCGATATCCAGACCCATGAAGCCGTCATCGATCCTGCCTGCTTCAACAGTCTTGACTTCTGTTGCATTGTCGAATGCATTTGCCTCTACCGTATCAACCGGCAGGAACAGCTTGCCTTCGCCCTTGTCCATGAATTCCTTTGCCAGGTCTTCCTTGTCAGCCTCGAGCAGGGATGTGCCGATCTTTCCGCCCTTTGCAGCAGAGAATGTATAGGACATGCCGCCGCCGATCAGGACCTTGTCAGCGATCTTGAGGAGATTCTCAATAACGCCGATCTTGTCGGAAACCTTAGCTCCGCCCAGGATGGCAACGAACGGTCTCTGCGGATCATTCAGTGCCTTGCCCAGAACATTGAGTTCCTTCTCAACAAGGAATCCCACTGCAGAGCATCCTGCAGGCAGGTTGCTCGGAATACCGACTGTGGAAGCGTGTGCTCTGTGAACAGAACCGAATGCATCCTCGACGAACAGATCGCCCAGGGAAGCCCAGTACTTGCCAAGCTCCGGATCATTCTTGGACTCACCCTTTTCATAGCGGGTGTTCTGCATGAGAACGATCGTTCCCTCTTCCT